>NZ_JBHVVI010000060.1:15349-57361 GCF_042883685.1 Kitasatospora sp. NPDC058190 | reverse complement strand
CCGGAAGAAGCCCTCGACTGCGCGGGCGACCTCTACCTCAGTGGACTGGCCATCTAATCAACACCCCTCCACGAACTTCCGCGGAGCAGCACTAGACACACGAAACGGCCCGCACCCCTCCCACACAGGGGGTACGAGCCGTTCCGGCATGCGGAGCGCGCTAGTTGCGGGTGGCCATGGCGCGCAGGAAGAAGGTGAGGTTGGCCGGGCGCTCGGCGAGGCGGCGCATGAAGTAGCCGTACCACTCCTGGCCGTACGGCAGGTACACGCGCATGGTGTTGCCCTCGCCGACGAGGCGCAGCTGCTCCTCGGGGCGGATGCCGTACAGCATCTGGTACTCGAAGGAGTCCCGGGTGCGGTTGTTCCACTGGGCCAGCTGGCCGGCGATCTTGATCATGTTGGGGTCGTGCGAGGCGATCATCGGGTAGCCCTCGCCCGCCATCAGGATCTTCAGCGCGCGGACGTACGCGAGGTCGACCTCGTGCTTGCCCTGGAAGGCGACCGACTCGGGCTCCTTGTAGGCGCCCTTGCACAGCCGCACGCGCGAGCCCGGGCCGGAGAACTCGCGGCAGTCGGCCTCGGTGCGGCGCAGGTAGGCCTGGAGCACGACGCCCAGCCAGGGGAAGTCCGCCCGCAGCTCGCGCGCGATGGCGAGGGTGGAGTCGGTGGTGGTGTGGTCCTCCATGTCGAGGGTCACCGTGGTGCCGGCCTCGGCGGCGGCCTCGCAGATGCGGCGGGCGTTCTCCAGCGCGATCTTCTCGCCGTCCACCGGCAGGAACTGGCCGACGGCCGACAGCTTGACCGACACCTCGGCACCGGCGGCGAGGCCGGTCTCCTTGAGGGCCTTGAGCAGGTGCTCGTAGGCCTCGGCGGTGTCGGCGGCCTGGGCGGCGTCCTGGGTGTCCTCGCCGAGGTGGTCCAGGGTGACCTTGCGGCCGGTGGCGACCAGGTCGTCGCAGGCGGTGACGGCGTCGTCGAGGGCCTCGCCGGCGACGAAGCGCTCGACTATCGCGTGGGTCGGGGGGAACTTCTCGACCACGGTGCGGACCTGCGGGGACCGGGAGGCCGCGAGAAGGGCGGAACGGAGCATCGTGACTCCTGGAGCTGGTGTTTCCAAGGGTGGCAGAAAGGAGCCGGGGCGGCGGTACGGGGGTTGGACGCCGCCCCGGCGGGCGACGCCCGGCTGCGGGACCGGGCGTCGCGGGTGACCGATGGCTTCTACAGCGGACCGGTCGGCATCAGGACTGGTCAGCCCATGTGCGGGTAGCGGTAGTCGGTCGGCGGGACGAAGGTCTCCTTGACCGAGCGGGTCGAGGTCCAGCGCGCCAGGTTCTGCTTGGCGCCGGCCTTGTCGTTGGTGCCGGAGGCCCGGCCGCCGCCGAAGGGCTGCTGACCGACGACGGCGCCGGTCGGCTTGTCGTTGATGTAGAAGTTGCCGGCGGCGAAGCGCAGCTTGTGCATCGCGTCCTGGGCCGCCGCGCGGTCCTGGGCGATGATCGAGCCGGTCAGGCCGTAGGCCGACACGGACTCCATCTGCGCCAGCATCTCGTCGTACTTCTCGTCCTCGTAGACGTACACGGCGAGGATCGGGCCGAAGTACTCGTCGCGGAAGTACTCCGAGGCCGGGTCCTGGCAGACCAGGACGGTCGGGCGGACGAAGTAGCCGACCGAGTCGTCGTACGTGCCGCCGGCGAGGACCTCCACGGAGGCGTCCGCCTGGGCGCGGTCGATGGCGGCCTTGTTCTTGGCGAAGGCGCGCTCGTCGATGACCGCCGACATGAAGTTGGACAGGTCGGTGACGTCGCCCATGGTGAGGCCGTCGACCTCGGCGGCGAACTCGTCCTTCAGGCCGGCCCACAGCGAGGCCGGGACGTAGGCGCGGGACAGCGCCGAGCACTTCTGGCCCTGGAACTCGAAGGCGCCGCGGGTCATCGCGGTCTTCAGGACCTTGGGGTCGGCGGACGGGTGGGCGACCAGGAAGTCCTTGCCGCCGGTCTCGCCGACGATCCGCGGGTAGGTGCGGTAGCCGGCGATGTTCTCGCCCACGGAACGCCACAGGTGCTGGAAGGTGGCGGTGGAGCCGGTGAAGTGGATGCCGGCCAGCGCCGGGTGCTTGAGCGCCACGGCGGAGACGTCCAGGCCGTCACCGGTCACCATGTTGATGACGCCCTTGGGCAGGCCGGCCTCCTCCAGCAGCTGCATCAGCAGGTGCGCGGAGAACTGCTGGGTCGGGGACGGCTTCCACAGCACCACGTTGCCCATCAGCGCGGGCGCGGTCGGCAGGTTGCCGGCGATCGCGGTGAAGTTGAACGGGGTGATCGCGTAGACGAAGCCCTCCAGCGGGCGGTGGTCGCTGCGGTTCCACACGCCGTCCGAGGAGATCGGCTGCTCGGCCATGATCTGGCGGGCGAAGTGCACGTTGAAGCGCAGGAAGTCGACCAGCTCGCAGGGGGTGTCGATCTCGGCCTGCTGGGCGGTCTTGGACTGGCCGAGCATGGTGGCGGCGGCCAGGGTCTCGCGCCAGGGGCCGGCCAGCAGGTCGGCGGCCTTGAGGAAGATCGCGGCGCGGGAGTCGAAGGAGAGCGCCTGCCAGGCCGGAGCCGCGGCCAGGGCAGCGTCGATGGCGTCCTGCGCGTCGGCCTGGGTGGCGTTGCGCAGGGTACCGAGCCGAGCCGCGTGGTTGTGCGGCTGGACGACGTGGATCTCGGTGCCGCCGCCCATCCGGCGCTCACCGTTGATCGTCATGGTCAGCTGGACCGGCTCCTGGCCGCCCAGCTCCTTCAGCTTGGCCTCCAGACGGGCCCGTTCCGGGCTGCCGGGGGCGTAGCTGTGGACCGGCTCGTTCACCGGCGCGGGGACCTGGGTCACAGCGTCCATGAGGCGCACGCTCTCCTTCGTTCAGTGCGGGGGATTGCCGGCGCGGGTCGCACGCCGGCCACAGCACGAACGCTATTCCTGCCCGCCCGGCCACATGATTGGCCGGGCGGCTAAATTCCCCCGTACGGCGTTGTCCGGCCCGACGAAACCGGTCACGCGACGGTCACGACCGCCCGTCAGGCGGCCCGCCCCGCGCGCCTCACCGGCGCCACCGGCACCACCCGCCGCTCCCAGTCGATGCGGTAGCCGTGCACCGGACGGAGCATCTTCTCCGGGCTCATGAAGGTCCGCATCATGATCGGCGCGACCAGCCGGAACACCATCCGCCCCACCGCCCCGGAGGCCTTCTGGTTGTTGGTGCGCTCGGCGTCGGCGGCGATCTTCTCCACCCGGGGGCGGCGCATCGCCTCGTACGCGGCGAAGGCGGCGGTGTGGTCGGGCAGGTCACGCAGGCAGCGGGCGAGTTCGACGGCGCTCTCGACGGCCAGCGAGACGCCCTGTCCGGAGCTGTTGGACGGCGCGTGCACCGAGTCGCCGACCAGCACCATCCGGCCGCGGTACCAGTGCGGGACGGACGGCATGATCTCCAGCCGGGGGAAGGTCTCGATCGTGGCGGCGTCGGCGACCCGCAGCACCTCGCGGGCGGGCAGGTCGTCGGCGTGCAGCTCGCGGCACCGGCGCAGCCAGTCCTCCCGGCTGACCGCGCGGGCCTGCTCCTGGCTCAGCTGCTCGGGCTGCGGGATGTTGCTGAACCAGGCGGTGCCGCTGCCGTCGGCCAGGCCCCAGTAGCCGAAGAACGCCCGGGCGCCGTTGGCGAAGTGCACGGTCTCGCCGCGTCCGGCCCGGCCGGGCAGCCGGTACGGGCTGTAGCCGCCGACGCCGAACAGGCCGGTGTACCGGGCGGCGGGCGCGGCCGGGTCGATCAGGGTGCGGACGGTCGATCCGGTGCCGTCGGTGCCGATCAGCAGGTCGCCGGTGGCGCTGGTGCCGTCGGCGAAGTGCGCGGTGATGCCGTCGGCGGTCTCCTCGGCGCCCACCAGCCGTTTGCCGTACCGGACTTCGAGGCCGGTCTCGCGCAGCCGCCGCTGCAGCACCTCGTACATCTCGGCGCGGCGCATCAGCCGTCCACGCGGCAGGTCGGGGAGGCCGGCGAACTCGGCCAGCGCCCCGCCCTTGCCGTCCTCGATCACCATCGGCCCGACCGGCTGCCCGATCCGGTCGACCTCCGCCTCCAGCCCGACGACGGCCAGCGCGCCGAGCCCGTTGGGGGCGATCATGAAGGTTCCGCCGATGCCCTCGGCGGAGGTCTCGTAGGCCTCGTAGATCTCCGCCTCGATGCCGGCCCTGCGCAGCGCCAGCGCCATCACCGGACCGGCGATGCCGCCGCCGATGATCAGGGCCTTCTTCTTCGACGTACGCGTGGTGCTCATTCCAGGCTCCTCATGAACTCCCGCAGGGTCCGGTTGAACTCCGGCTCCCCGATCTGTCGGATGAGGTTCTCGGTGTAGCGGTGCTCGGCCTCCAGCAGCGCGAGGGCGTACTCCTCCTCGACGACGAACATCGGGTGGACGTCCATGTCGCCGGCCTTGCGCAGCATGGCGCGCGAGGCGTCGATCCGCGCGTCCAGCGCCTCCAGCCGACGGCCGAGCAGGTCGGCCGACTCTTCGGTCGGAAGCACCACGAGCAGGCAGAGTGCGACCCCGAAGGCCGGGTACTCCTCCTGCGGTTCGGCGATCCACTCGCGCATCCAGTCGAGGAGCTCCGCCTGGCCCTCGGGCGTGAGGGCGTAGACGGTGCGCTCCGGTCGCTGGGTGTCGCGGACGGTCTCCTGCTCGGCGACGAACCCGGCCTTCCGCAACTGCTCCACGACCATGTAGAGCGAGCTGCGGTTGTACTTGATGTTGCGGTCCTTGCCGTGCTCCTTGAGCCGACGACCCATCTCGTACGGATGCATCGGTTCGGCTCCGAGTTCGGCCAGGACCGCGAGGGCCAGCGGGTTCGAGACCTTGCGTCGCTTCGCCATGAGAACGTTCCTCATCACTTGGTCAGTACTGACTATCCATTCTCAAATAGTCAGAGTCAACTATTCAGGAGTGACGAACCAGAACTCTGTCCGTCCGGCTAAAATCAACCACACACCGTTGTCCGAGCGGATGAAGGAGGCCCGGAGTGACCACCCCCGGTCTCCCGCTCCGCCGGCTGCTGATGTCCCTGGGCGAGCCGCTGGTCGAACTCCAGGCCGCCCCACAGGGGTTGGACGTCCCCGTCCGCGACGTCGCGATCCTCGACCCGGAGGACCCGCCCACCGCCGCCCCCGGCGAACTCGTCCTCGCGATCGGCGCGCGCGGCCGCGCCGCCCTCCCCGCCCTGCGCGCCGCCGGCCGGGCCGGTGCCGCCGCCGTCGCGGTCAAGCTGGACGGCCCCGGCCAGGCCGACGCCCTGCGCGAGGCCGCCACCGACGCCGGCGTCGCCCTGCTGTCGGTCCGCCGGGAGACCCGCTGGGAGCACCTGGACTCGCTCGCCCGCGCGATCATCGCCGGCCCGGACGCCCCGGACGCGCCCGGCGCCCCCGAGCCCAACGCGGGCGACCTCTTCTCCCTCGCCCAGACCGTCGCCGTCCTCACCAACGGCATCGTCTCGATCGAGGACACCTCCAGCCGGGTGCTCGCCTACTCCCGCTCCTCCGACTCCGACGAGGTCGACGACCTGCGCCGGCTGTCCATCCTCGGCTGGCAGGGCCCGGAGCCGTACCTGTCCAAGCTGCGCGAGTGGGGCATCTTCCAGCACCTGCGCAGCTCGGACGCCCCGATCGCGGTCGAGCCGCACCCCGAGCTCGGCCTGCGCCGCCGGCTCGCGGTCGGCATCCGGGCCGGGGCGCAGCCGCTCGGCACCATCTGGGTCCAGGAGGGTGCCCAGCCGCTGGCCCCGCTCGCGGAACAGGCCCTGGTCGGCGCCGCCCGGGTGGCCGCCGCCCAACTGGTGCGCCGCCGCCGCGAGTTGTCCGCCGACGTCCGACTCACCCAGACCCTGCTGACCGGCCTGCTGGAGGGCTCCACCGGCCCCCAGTCGCTGGCCACCCACCTGGGCCTGGACCTGCGCCGCCCGGCCACCGTGCTGGCGTACGGCGCCCACACCACCGAGGCGCTGCACCGCTCCGACGTCACCGGCCTGATCTCGGTGCACACCGCCGCCCGGCACCGCACCGCACTGCTCGCCCCGATCGAGTCCCGGGTCTACGTGCTCCTGCCCGAACTCCCGCCCGGCCTGCCGATGGCGACCGTGCGCGACTGGGCGGCCGAGGTGGTCACGGCCGCCCGGGAGCACCTCGGCGTCCCCCTGCGCGCCGCGATCGGCTCCACCGTCGACGGCCTGTCCCAGGTGCCCGACTCCCGCGCCCAGGCGGACCGGATCCTGGACGCGATGGGTCGCGGCGGGGTGGACCTCGACGTCGCGGCACTGATCGACGTCCAGGCCGAGGTGCTGGTCAGCGAGATGCTGGCGCTGCTCCAGGACCGCACCGGCCTGCGCGACCCCCGGCTGACCGCGCTCACCGAGTACGACCGCCGGCACAACACCCGGCTCGCCGAGTCGGTGCTCGCCTGGCTGGACGCGCTCGGCGAGGTCCGGGTGGCCGCCGACGCCCTGCACATCCACCCCAACACCCTGCGCTACCGGGTGCGCCGCGCCGAGCAGTTGACCGGCATCGACCTCGCCCAGCCGCAGCAGCGACTGCTGGCGATGCTGCAACTGCGGCTGCCCGCCGACGAGTAGCCCGCCGCCGACCGGTTCGGGCGGGCCGTCAGGACGTCACCCGCGCCCCGCCCGCCACTGCTCCCAGGCCGACAACCACAGCTGCTCGGCCAGCAGGTGCTCCTCCCAGACGTCGGCCCCGCCACCCGGCCGCTCCCGCCACAGCTGCTCCCAGGCCCGCTGCGCCGACAGGCTGGCCACCTCGCTGGCGAACACCGTGTACCGCACGACCTCCTCCACGGCCGCCTCGCCCGCCGGTGTGCCGATCAGCCAATGCGTCTGCTGGGACAGTCGGTTGAGGTGGTTGACCATCGAGGTCACCGCCGCCACGGCCTCCTCCCGGGTCTCGGTGGCGAGCCGCATCTGCTGGCGCACCGCCGCCTCCCAGCGGACCGCGCAGGCGTCCCCGCGCAGTGCGCGCGGCAGCCTCGGCGTGCGCCCGACCCGCACCTGCGCCTCCATCGCGGCGCTCTCCGCGATGCCCTGCGCGATCAGCTCCCGGTGCGCCTCCAGCCCGGTCACGGGCGGCAGTTCGCGTTCCTCGACCGGCACCCACCGGGCCCGCCGGGAGGCGAGGTCGCGCAGCAGGTCGCTGCGCCCGCGCAGGTAGCACTCGAAGTCGCCGATACCGCCGAGCTCCACGCCGCCGGGGTCGACCCCGCGCCCACACACCGTGACGGTCAGCCCGCCGACCCGTAGCCGCCCGGCCCAGACCGGCCCGGCCGACTGCGCTCCACCCGGCTCGGCCCCGCCCAGCGCCATCGGCCGGTCCTCGTGCACCTCCACCGCGCAGGGCTCGCCGTCCACGGTGATCCACTCGCGCAGCGCCCGCACCCGGCCCGGACCGTCGCCCTCGTCGATGCCCAACTGCTCGTAGACGCGGTCCCGTTCGTCCTCGACCACGTCCTCCAGCTCGGGCAGCAGCTCGACCCGCTCGGCGCCCGGCCGGTAGGTGCGCACGGTCACGTACGGTCCGGCCGCGGAGGTCCAGTCGCCGCACTGCACCTCGACCCAGCGCAGCTCGCTGCCGCAGGTCTCGAAGGCGGCCAGCGCCTCGCCGCGGCGGGCCGGTCCGGCGGCCACGCCGTACACCGGGAAGTCGAGCGCGGCCAGGGTCCGGCGGGGGAACTCCTCCTGGTCGGCGAAACGATCCTGCCCGCCCAGCCGGGTCGGGCCAGGCCCTCCGTCGTTGCGCCCCTGGGGCCTTCCGCCGCTCTCCCGCGCCATCCTGTGCCGCACCCCCGAGTCCCTCGCGCCCGCACCGCTGACGCCACCTTACGTGCCCGGAGCTGCCGGGTCATCAGCTCGGCCACCGCTCACGGCCGGTGGTCGTGTCAGAGAGCCCGGTTGTCAGCCGCCCTCCCTACGCTGGCCGCATGACCGCACAGAGCACGCCGGAGCACGGCTTCCCCGCCCGGATCAGCATCGTCACCCTCGGGGTCTCCGACCTCGACCGCAGCGCCCGCTTCTACGAGGACCTCGGCTGGAAGCGCTCCACCGCCTCCAGCCCGGAGATCGTCTGGTTCCGCACCGCCGACTCGGTGCTCGGCCTCTTCCCCAGCGAGGAGCTGGCCGCCGATGCGGGCGTACCCGCGACCGGCGAGCCCTCCTTCCGCGGCGTCACCCTCGCGGTGAACCTGGAGTCCCCCGCGCTGGTCGACGCCGCACTGCGGACGGCGGTCGAGGCCGGCGCCGTGGTCGTCAAGCCGCCGGTCCCGACCAGCTGGGGCGGCTACTCCGGCTACTTCGAGGACCCGGACGGCCACCTGTGGGAGCTGGCCCACAACCCGTTCTTCCCCTTCACCGAGGACGGCTCGCTCGACCTCCCGTAAAAGGCCGTCGTTCCGGGAGCGCGCCCTACTTCCGGGAGCGCGCCTTGAAGGCCGCCTTGCGCGCCTCCTTGGCCAGCGCCCGGTCAGGGTGCAGCTCGCCGATCGCCTCCAGGACGTCCGCCGTGTACGGGTGGTCGACCCGCCACAGCTCGCCGAACCACGCCGCCGGATCGCCCTTCACCGGCAGGTCGGTGATCAAATCGCGCAGCAGCTCGGCGTCACCGCCGCTGTCCAGCAGCTGGGCGGCGAAGGTGTCGACCACCGTCCACAGCGCCATCGCCCGGTCCGGCACCGGCACGTCCGAGGCGCCCTGCGCGGCCAGCCAGGCCCGCGCCGCGCCGCCCAGCTCCGGGTCGTCCAGCACCTCCCGGACGGCGGGCTCGGCACCCGGCCCCAGCAGGTCGAGCGCCGAGACGGACAGCATCCGGCGCAGCGGCCCGTACCCGTCAGCGCCGCGGGCCGCCGCCAGCAGCTCGCGGGCCGCCGCGACCGGCTCCCGGCCTGCCACCCAGACCTTCAGCTCCTCCTCCGGCAGCACGTTGGCCGACTCGCACACCCCGCGCAGCAGCTCCGCCGCGTCCCCCTGGGCCAGCTCGCCGACCAGCGGCGCGTCGTAGCCGTCCTCCAGCAGCCACTGCCGGATGCCGTACTGGCCGAGCGGGGTGAGCCGGACCAGCCCGAAGCGGGCCGACTCCTCCTCGTCCAGCGGCGCCTCGCCGACGACGGCGGGCTCCTCGCCCTCCTCCTCGTCGAACAGCTCCGGGTCGATCGGGTGGTAGTCCAGCAGGCCCAGCTCGGCGAGGTCGCCCAGCATCGGGTCCAGGGCGACCATCACATCGGTGATGTCGCCGAGCAGCTCCTCGCTCGGCTCCTCGCCCTCCGGCACCACCAGCAGCGCGGCCAGCACGCCCAGCGGCACCGTCTCGTTGCCGGGCTCGGCGAAGGCGGTGGTCTCGTACAGCACCTGCAGCGCCTCGTCGAGCAGCTCGGCGGCGGCGTCCCGGGCCTCCTCGACCTCGTTCAGTCCGTCCTCGTCCTCGCCCTCCGCCTCGGTTTCGGCCTCCTCCTCCGGGAGCGAGTCCGCCTCCACCGCCAGCTCCCGGACGATCCCGGCCGCGGTCAGCCACAGCTCCAGGACGGTGTCCGGGTCCCCCTCCTCGGCGGGCTCCAGATCCGGCCCGGGCACCGCGACGTGCTCCCCGGCGGTGGTCGTCCCCAGCTCCACCAGGTCCAGGTCGCAGGCCAGCGACCAGGCCCGCAGCGCCTCGACCTCGGCCTCCTCGGGCACCTCGCCCTCGGCCGGGGCCAGGCCCAGCAGCCGCGTCGCCGCGGGGCGATCCTCTTCGACCAGGTCGCCGAACTCGTCCACCACCCGGTGCGGGGCGGCCCAGCGGGCCAGCGCCAGCGCGTAGCCGAGCATCGGCACGGCCTTCGCCTGCTCGGCCAGCTCACTCTCGGCCGGCAGCTTCACCGGCGGTACCAGGACGGCCGCGTCGTCCAGGTCCTCGTCGTCCAGACCGTGCGCGGCGAACGCCCCGTAGAGGTCCTGGAGCTCCATGTCAGCGGGCAGGACCGCCTCGGCCGCGCCCTCTCCCGCCGAAGTCCCAGCGTTCTTCCGACGTCGTCCGGCCATCGTTGTGCGCTCTCCCTCAGCCAGCGGTCCGCCCATCAGCGCCGCGTACCCGTCTACCACCTCAGCGTATAGGCCGGACACCCCCGATGCCCGGCCTCTAGGGGCGCACGCAGGGGCGCGCGCCGCAACCGTGCGCCCACCCCTTATCCTTCGCAGTGGTACCACGCACAACCCCGCGCGGGCCGTCGGGCAACGAAGCCCTCTTCTCTCAGCTCATCCGCTCCACCAGGGAGCCCCGCACCGCGGCCACCACCACAGCGCCTCAGGACGGGCGCGCCGGCACACCCCGCCGACCCCGGTGGTGCCCTGCCACAGGAGACCCCTCACATGGCGGACCTCTCCCCCGCCGGCGCCGGCCTGCGCACCGCGCAGCTCGACGGACGCCGACTGTCGGAGGCCCTGCTCCCCCTGGAGCTCGCGCCACGCGCCCAGCTCCAGCTCTCCGCGATCAGCCGCTGGAACGCGATGCGCGGCATCCGCGTCGGCCTGGTCTCGGCCGCCCTGCTGCTGATGCTGATCGGCGCCAACCTGGCGACGCCGATCTACCCGCTGCTCCAGCAGCGCCTCGGGCTCGGCCCGCTCGACACCACGATCCTTTTCACGATCTACGTGTTCGCGCTGGTTCCGGTGCTGGCCATCGTCGGCCACTGGTCCGACCACCTCGGCCGCCGCGCCCTCATCCTGCCCGCCGTCGCACTGGCCGCCGCCGGCGACGTCGTGTTCGCCACCTCCGGCAGCTTCTGGCAGCTGGCGATCGGCCGGGCCGTCCAGGGCATCGCCGTCGGCCTGTCCACTGGCGCCGCCGGGGCCGCCCTCGGCGACCTTCTGCCGGACCACCCGACGCTGGCCGCCAAGCTCACGCTGGCCTGTTCCGCCGGTGGCGTCGCGCTCGGCCCCGTGGTCGGCGCCCTGCTGTCCGGCGGCTCCGACCCGCTGCTGACGCCCTTCCTGCTGCACGCCATCGCCCTGCTGGCGCTCTGCGTGCCGCTCGCCGTGGTCCACCCCCGGATGCCCGGCCGCAACCGCCCGCCGGCCTCCCCGCCCCGGATCACCACCCCGGCCCACCTGCGCCCGCGTCGGCTCGCCCTGCCCCGCACCGGCCGCCGCGAGTTCCTGCTCGCCGCCGCTGCCGGGTTCATCTCGTACGGGGTCTTCGGCGTCTACCTGGCCCTAGCCCCGGCCTTCTCCGCCAAGCTGCTGCACACCCCCTCGCACCTGACCGGCGCGATCGTGGCCGCCCTGCTGCTCGGCTCCTCGGCCGCCGCCCAGCTGATCGTCCCGCCGACAGCCGACCGTACGGTTATCGCCCTCGGCATGACCGGCCTGGCCACCGGCCTCGGCCTGGTCGTCGCCGCTGGCTACACCGGCACCCCGGCGCTGCTCTTCATCGGCAGCGTCCTCGGCGGCATCTGCCAGGGCGTCGCCTTCCGCTCCCTGTTCACGACGGCGGTCGCCGCGATGAACCCGGAACGCCGGGGCTCCGAACTGAGCGCCCTCTGGATCATCGTCTACCTCGGCAGCTCCCTCCCCATCGTCGGTGTGGGCGCCCTGGTCCAGCAGTACGGCCTCCTCCCCGCCGTCAGCGGCTTCGCCGCCCTCGCGGCGCTCCTCTGCGCCGCCCTGGCCCTCGCCGTCGCCCGCAAGCCCAAGCAGGCCTGACCGCACCCACGCAAACGCCGCTGCCCGGGACTCCCCACGGAGTCCCGGGCAGCGGCGTTTTTCTGAAGCTACGCGTTCCAGGGATTCCATCCCTCGGTACTGATCTCAAAATCGAACGGCTTCGGCAACCGCACGAATTCGCCGAACTTCCACTCCCCAAGGACCTCGTACGTCCCCTCAGCCCTGTTCGGCTCGCCGAACAGCGTCACACCGGGCTGTCGCGGGTCGCGATCGACGAGCAGGTAATACGGAATCCCGATCCGCGCGTAGCCATTCCACTTGGTGGGCTTGACCTGCCGACCGAGAGCGGCGGGTGGTGGGGGTGTCGTCGCCGCGGTGGGCGGGTTCCAGGACGTCCCAGAGGCTGGTGCCGTCGATCCACCGCATGGTCAGCCAGGTGCCGTCTCCGTACCGGCCGTGGGCCAGGTAGTGGTCGGCTCCGAGGGCGGAGAGCACCTGGCCCTCGCGGCCTGCCATCAGCCCATCGGTGATCTTCAGGGCGGTGTCGCCGACCTTGATGAAGGTGGTGCCGCGTCGCTCGTGCAGGAGCTTCGGATCGCCGTCCAGGTCGAGCTCGGTGATCAGTGGGTGCACGGAAGTCCTTCCGGGATGGCCGCCGTCCGGGCTGTGTCCTGGCAGCCAGCCTGCCGGACTTCGAAGGCGAGTGCGAGTGGTGGATGTGGCCAACGGCGGGGTGCCACGCTCGGGGCGCTTACGTTGGTCGGGCTCCAAGTTGCCCTAGGGTGTGGGGAGTTCCCGGTGGCGGCTCGCTGCCGGGACTTCGTGCTTCCTGGGGCGGAGTGGATCATGCGATACGTGCGGTTGCTGCGGCGTGGGCCTGTGCTTCTGCTGTGGGGAGCGCAGACGGCGTCGGTGTTCGGCGACCGGCTGTACGCGATGGCCGTGATGTGGATGGCGTGGGAGCACGCGGGCGCCGGGGCGATGGGCCTGGTGGCCGTCGCCGAGTCGCTGCCGTACATCGTGCTGGGCACGGTGGGGCGGCGGGTGATGGACCGGTTCGCGTCGCTGCGGGCACTGGCGGCGGTGGACGCTGTACGGCTGGTCCTGGTCGCCGCGCTGCCGTGGGCGTGGGCCGAGTTCGGCACGGTGGGCCTGATCGCCTCGGCCGCTCTGCTGGGGGTCGGCGGGGCCCTGTTCGACCCGAACCTCGGCGCGATGGTGCCGGACTTGGTCAGGCCGGGCGAGGTCCAGGCCGTCAGCGGGCTGATGGATCTGACCAGCCGGATCGCCCGGATCGCCGGTCCTGGGGCGGCCGGGCTGATGCTGGTGGTGATGCCGCTGGCCGGGCTGTTCTGGGTGGACGCGGCGACGTTCGCCGTCTCGGCGCTCGCTCTGGTGCTGCTGGCCGCCCGCGTCCGGCCGGCCGCTGCTGCCCCGCAGACCGGGCCGCAGGCGGAGGGGTCGCGGCCGGGCGCCTGGTCGCTGGTGCGGACCCATCCGGACACGGGTGTTGTGCTGGCCGTGCACGGGATCGGGATCTTCGCCGGGGCGGTGTCGCTGGCGATGCCCGCGCTGCTGGCTGGCCGCCTCGGCGCCGGGGCCTCCGCCTACGCGGCGGTGCTGGCGTGTACCGGTGCCGGGGCCTTGGCGGGCAACCTGGTGGCCGGGAACGTGAGGCTGCCGGCGCCGCTGACGGCGGTGTACTGCGGGGCGTGGGCGGTGTCGGGACTGGTGCTGGCCGGCACCGGGCTGACCGGGTCGCTGCCGGTGCTGCTGGCGCTGTCCGTGCTGTCGGGGATGGTGTCGCCGTTCTTGCAGATCGCGTTGTCGACGCACTTCGCGCTGTTCCCTCCGGCCGCTCGCAGGCGGCTGCTGACGGTGGATCTGACCGTGATCCGTACGTGCGGGACGGTGTCGATGTTGTTCGTCCCGGCGCTGGCTGCCGCCGGCCCGAGGGCCGCGTTCCTGGCCGGCGGCCTGGCGGTGGCGGTGTGCGCCGGGGCGGGTGCCGTGCTGGTGCTGGCCCTGGCAGGGGGCCGCCCGCCGCTGCCGGAGGTCGAGCCAGTGCCGGAGCTGGCGGCCCGTGACTGAGCACGGGCATGGGCCGGGCCCCGCAGTGCGGGGCCCGGCCGATGTGCTGGTGGTGCTCAGGTCAGCTGCCGATCAGCTGCCAGTGGGTGACGGTGATGTCCTCCAGCGGAATGCCGAGCTGCTGGTAGATCCGCTGGTGCATGGCCCCGAACCAGGCGTCGCGCCGGTCGTCGAAGAACTTCTGGTCGTACCAGGCGACGCCGAGGATGACGGTGCCGCCGCCGTTGGGGTTGCCGGCCTCGGCCTCCCAGTAGGTGCACTGCCAGTCCCAGAGCATGAGCTCCTCGGGGCGGTTACGCAGGCGCTCGTCAGACTCGCGCAGGGACTGGATGCACCGCTCGGCGGTGGCCGCGTCGGGGCAGTAGTAGGTGCAGTCGGACTTGGCGATCGGGGTCTTGTCGGCGCGGCGGGCCACGTCGGCGTCCTCCCCGGTCAGGACGCGGACCCGGGTCACCAGGTCCTCACGGGTGGCGATCTCTTCGAGGATGGTCACGGCGTTGTGCTCCTCTCGCTGGGGCGTTGATCCCTTGGGTGGTGCTACCAGCCCGTCCCGGTGACCGGGTCGGGGCTGGGGCTCTGGGGGTCGCGGCGGCGGATGCCGCCGGGGGCGACGTAGCGGACGTTCAGGCCAACGCGGGCGCCGTCGCTGGTGTTGGTGCTGGAGCGGTGCAGCAGGCGGCTGTCCATGAGCAAGGCAGTGCCCGCGCGGAGGGGGAAGCCGGTGGTCTTGTCGGAGGTGAACCCGCTGGCCTGGTCGGCTCGGCCGCGTTCGGCGCCGTGCTCGTCCTCCGGGGCGAAAGGCAGGTAGCCGAAGTGGTGGGAGCCAGGAACGGCGTGCAGGCAGCCGTTGCTCACGGTGGCGTCGCTGATGGCCAGCCAGGCGGACACCGAGCGGTCGGGGTCCAGTTCGAGTCGGGCGTCGGTGCCGTCCTGGTGCCAGGGGATCTCGAAGGTACGGCCGGGCCACTTCACCACGAGGAAGGTGTTCTCCACCGCAACGTCCGGACCGATGGCCTCTTGAACGGCGGCCAGCAGCTGCGGGGCGCGCACGGCGGCGCGGGCCCACTCGGTATTCAAGTGCGGGTTACGGATGATCTCCCGCAGCTGGGATCGGTGTTCGGCGACGAGCTGGGCGGCGCGAGCGCGGGCGGCACCGAGGGTGGACCATTCGACGCCGGTCCGCAGCCCGCGGCGGCCGAGAACGCCGTTGGTCCTGGTCATGCTGGTCACTGGATCTGATCCCTTCCTCACGGGGCTTCCTGCCTAGCGAGCCGGAACGGCGGGACGGCTGCTGCCAGGGCAGTACGGAGCCCGTATCGGCGGCCGGCCACGGCGTCCGAGCGCGTTCAAGGCAGCCCGGACCGCGCGGCGTGGTCCGGCAAGGATCTGGCGCCGAGTCACCGGCTGCTCCGGCAACGCCAGCTCCGCCCAGACCCGCTTTCCCCGCTCGGTCCGCTCGGCCCCGTGCGCCAGGGCCAGGCACTCAACCAGCTCCAGCCCCCGGCCGCTCTCCGCGTCCGTGCCGGCGCGGCGGGGGCGGGGCAGAACGGTCGATCCGTCGTAGACCTCGACCAGAGCCCGCCGCAGCCGGACGCTCACGTAGACGGCGACGGTGAGCATCGGTCGGTCGGAGTGCTGCACCGCGTTGGTCACCAGCTCGGAGGTGACCGTGTCCAGCGCGAGCCGGGAGTCCTCGTCGAGCCGGACGCCCCAGTTGACGATGCGGGTCCTCACCCTGCGGCGGGCGATGGGCACGGAGACCGGCTCTCTGGTCAGGAAGAAGACATGGGAGTGCACGACCACGGTGAGGAACCCTTCGGCGCTGGCCTGGAGAGCGGCACCGGCCACCTGGGAATGGACGAATAGGTGGCGGTGCCGCCGATCGTGGAGCCGCAGCGTCCCCTTGTCGGGGGTTCTCGCTCGGCCTGACAATCAGTCAACAGGTGTGCGCTGGGCGTGAACACGGTAGAGACACACCGGATGCTTGAAACCCTTGAAACCTGGCCCGGGGGCGGCAATGGCAGCACGCGAACGGACACCCAACGGCAAGCTCGCCGCACTGGTCGATGGGTGCCGATGGGCGAGCAACGGCGAGTTCGCCCGCGCGGTCAACCGGAGCGGCACCGAGGCCGGTTACAAGCTGAGGTACGACGAGTCCGCCGTCTCGCACTGGCTCTCGGGCACCCGCCCCATGGCCAAGTACCAGAAGGTGGTGCTGGAGGCCCTGACCCGCAGGCTCGGGCGGCCCGTCACCGCGTTCGAGGCAGGCTTCGCCGATCACCCTGACGTTCAGCCCCAGTCCACGGATACGGTGGCTGGACTGATCGACCTGGGGAGCATGGACATGGACCCATCGCGCAGGGGCGTACTCGGGGCGGGCCTGTACTCGGTCGCCCTCACCATTCCGGGCTGGCCGGACGTCATCGGGCGGTTCGAGCGACTGAAGGCCGATCCGCACACCAGGATCGGCATGGCCGAGGTCCAGTCCGTGATCGCCATGACCGAACGCATCAGCGAACTGGACGACCAGTTCGGCGGTCGGACCGCACGCCCGATGGCCGCCGCGTTCATGGTCAACAACATCGCCCCGTACCTCAAGGCCACCGCCGACGACGAGGTACGCAAGGCGATGCTGTCCGCCGCCGCCGACCACCTCTACCTGACCGGCTACATGGCCGTGGACGAACGCCTCGACCTGCTCGGCCAGAGCTACTACACCAAGGCGCTGGAGCTCGCCCTCGCCGCCGGCGACCACCTCACCTACTGCACGACCCTGCGAGGCATGAGCGTTCAGGCGGTCGAACTCGGCCACGGCTCTCCTGCGTTGCGGTACGCGAATGCCGCCGCAGCCGCCTCACCCGAGGCCGGACCGCGGATGCGCGCCTTCCTCGCCGGCCAGCAGGCCCATGCCCTCGCCCAGACCGGCGACCGCTCCGGCGCGCTCGCCAAGCTCCACGAAGCCGAAGTCGCCATGGAGCAGGCCGAATCGAAGGCCAAGGCCCACGGCTCCTACGACCCGTCCTCGCTCTCGTACCACGTCGCCCAGGTCAACTACGAACTCGGCGACCGCGAGAGCGCGATCCGAGCGCTCCAGAACTCCGAGAAGGTCCGGCCTGTGGTGTATCGCAGGGCCCGCGTCCGCCACCGGGCGATGCTCGCCGAATGGCAGCTCGAAACCGGTCGGTTGGAGGAAGCCGTCCAGAACTGGCACCTCGCCCTGGACGACTTCCCCCACGTCCAATCAGGCCGCGCCGACGACCGATTCCGCACGATGCTCTCCGCAACCCGGCCACACCGCCGCAATCCTCACGTCCGCGAACTCCTCGAACGCGCGCGACTGATGGCGCCACATCCGGTCTGATCCAGCACAAACCACCCGGCAGCCGGCGTTCCTGCCCGACCTACGCGAGGAGATAAAAGCCTCCGCTGCCAATTACGGCATAAGGCGGAGCGAAGCCATCCAACTCACCCTGGCGAAGTGCAGCTATGCAAAACGCCTCACGCTGCGTCAGGCATCGTGGTACGTTCCGTAATCCAACCGAAAACAGGTGACCCCGGCAGCGCGCCAACGCTCCGGGGTCCGGCAACAGGAGTCCAACCTCCCGATGCGCATCCATCGTAGCGCCCACGTGCGCAACTTCACCGTGCTACCCAACGCCGTTCTCCAGTACCGGCGGCTGAGCTACACCGCCCGAGGCCTCCTCGCCGACCTCCTCTCCCGCCCCGACGGCTGGCGCGAGGACGGTCGACACATGGCCGACACCAGCCCCCAGGGGCGCGGCGCCGTCCGCAAGGCGCTGAAGGAGCTGACCGAGGCCGGCTTCTACCGGGTCGAGAAGATCCGCTTGCCCGACGGCACGATCATCACCGAGACCCACGTCTACGACACCCCGCAGCTCGCGGCGCCGGGTGCCACCCGTCCGGCGCCCGGTGAAGCGGCAACCGGCCGTGCTGGCAGCCCTGTTGTAAAGGACCGGCGCCAAGAACCCTCCCTCCCCACGAGTCCGGCTGACGAAAGCGATCCAGAGGTAGGGGAGGTGCCAACCGAGTCTGAACTGGTCCGCGAGGCGGTGGCCACCCTGTTCCGCGTGATCCGGCCCGAGCCCCGCCTGCGCCTGGGCGAGGCCGAAGCCCGGGAGCTGGCGCCCTTGGTGGCACAGTGGCTGGCGCGCGGCTGCACCGCAGCTGACCTCGCTCAGGCCCTGCTGCCGGGGCTGCCTGCCCCGATGCACTCGGCAGCCGCAGTGCTCCGCTACCGGCTGGAGCACAAAATGCCGCCGTCCCGCCCCCAGGAACGGCCCCTCACGGCCAGCTACTTCGAGTGCGCCAAGTGCCACGACCCGGTGCCCCAGCCAGGCATCTGCCGTGCCTGCGCGGGCCTCGGGAGAAGAACTGCGGCAGTCGGAAGCGAGGCTTCCGTGGCCGCCAGAGGTGCCGAGCGCGCACGCGCCGCCCTGCTGGCGGCGAGAGTTCCCCGTACCGCCACAGCGGCCGTCGCCCGCTGAGGCGCGGAGACACCGCTGCCGCGCGACCCCCGTCCCCGAAAGGGAAGGACGCGCGCGGCACCGAGTCGACGCCACTGCCCTCGCGGCCCGACTACCCCGCGCCGGCGACCAGCTGCCGCAACCGCGCCGGAGCCGGCAACCCCAGCTCCGCCCGCAGGCGCCGCTCGTAGCGTTCGACGTCCTGCAGGGCCTCGCCGGGGTTGCCCTCGGCGAGGTGGGCCCGGATCAGCGAGGCCTGACTGCTCTCGCGCAACGGGTCGGCGCGGACGGCGGCGCCGGCGGCGGCCACCGCCTCGGGGAAACGACGGGCGCCGACGAAGGCGCGGGCCAGGGCCTCAAGGGCGTGGACCCGCAGGCGCCGCCAGTTGTCGGCCTCCAGCAGCGTCCAGTCCTCGTACCAGCCCGGCAGCAGGTCCGCCGAGAGGTCCTCGACGGCCGCCAGCCCGAGCCCTGCCCGGGCGGGGCCCGCACCGGGCGCCAGGATCCGGTGGGCCAGCGTCCTCGCCTCGCGGATGTCCACGCCGACGCCGTCGGCCAGCCTCAGCTCGGTCGGGCCGACCTCCAGTGCCTCCCGGCCGGCCGCCGGGAGCCGGGACAGCGCCGAGCGCAGGCTCGCGTACGCGCAGCGCTCCGCGGCGTCCGGCCAGAGCGTTCCGGCCACCAGCGCGCGCGGCACCTTCCCGTTGCAACACAGCGCCACGAAGGCGAGTAAGCGCTCCGCCCCCGCGGACAGGGCCACCGACGCGTCACCGACCGAGAGGTCGAAGCCACCGAGCAGAGCGAGCCGCACGCCTGGCCCGGGAGCCGGGGAGCGCCGATCGTCGCTGGCCATCGCATCGCCGTCTCTTCGCGTACAAGATCCGCCCCTTTTCCATGCTGCGCCGCCCGCTCTGCACTGTCGACCGCAAACGCCACGTGCTCGGCGGCCCGGTCCAGCCCGTTGATCCCCGTCGGCGGCACGGGCGGCGTCACCCGTTCGTGAGCGTGGTGCTGATCGCCGGACCCACCGGGCCCGGACCTTCCGGGCACAGCGGCGTCACGGCTGCGTCACGCCCCCAGTCACGGCTGCGTCACGCCCCCATCGGAAAGATCGCAGGTACGAGGGCGGACGGGCGGACGGATCCGCTGGGCGCACGACTCATCGCCGTGGAGCAAACGGTGCCGAGAGCGCCCGCACCCCCGCCACGGGTGGCGGCACGAGGGGCATGCCTGCGCCCTCCACAGCCCCGAGCAAGCCCGAGAAAGGGACCACGATGCATATCAACATCCGCACCGCGCGGCGCCTGTCAGCCGTCCTCGCCGTCCCCGTGCTGGTACTCACCGGGGGACCGATCGCCGTGGCGGTTCCCGGCACGGCGACCGTCGCACCCGCCCTCGCCCCCACCCAGGGAGACACGGGCAGCATGCTGACCCTGGTCAACCAGGCACGGGCCACCGCGGGCTGTCCGGCCCTCACCGTGAACTCCCAGCTCGTCCAGGCGGCCCAGACCCACAGCAACGACATGGCGAAGACCGGGAAGCTGTCCCACACCGGCTCCGACGGATCCAGCGCCTCTGACCGCATCACCAAAGCCGGTTACAAGTGGAGCGCCTCGGCCGAGAACATAGCCCAGGGCTACGGCAGTGCGCAGGCCACCTTCGACGGCTGGATGAACAGCTCGGGCCACAAGGGCAACATCCTCAACTGCGGCTACAAGGACACCGGCATCGCCGACACGAACGGCTACTGGACCCAGGTCTTCGGCACACCCCAGTGACCACCCGGTACCTCCCCCGCCGCCTCCACCACGTCCTCTACGAAACGGAGAACGCCGCTGCCCGGAACGGAGAACCCGTCCCGGGCAGCGGCGTTCGTACAGAACTCGGTACAGAAAAGACCTCAGACGTTGAAGCCCAGCGCCCGCAGCTGCTCGCGGCCGTCGTCGGTGATCTTGTCCGGGCCCCACGGCGGCATCCAGACCCAGTTGATCCGCAGGTCCTGCACCAGGCCGTCGGTGGCGGTCTTGGCCTGGTCCTCGATGACGTCCGTCAGCGGGCAGGCCGCCGAGGTGAGCGTCATGTCGATGGTGGCCACGTCGGACTCGTCGATGTGGATGCCGTAGATCAGGCCCAGGTTGACGACGTCGATGCCCAGTTCGGGGTCGACGACGTCCATCAGGGCCTCGGTCAGGTCCTCGACCGACACGGTGCCGGCAGTGGTGCCGACGATGACGCCGTTCGGCTGCTCCTCCGCAGTGGAGGCCTGGGCGTCGGTGGTGGTGTTCTCGTCACTCATGGTCTGTCCTCCTTCGCGGGGTCAGTCGTTGGCGGGGTGGGCGAGGGCCTGGGCGGTGGCGTCCTTCCAGGCCATCCAGCTGAGCAGGGCGCACTTGACCCGGGCCGGGTACTTGGAGACGCCGGCGAACGCGACCGCGTCCTCCAGCACCTCCTCGTCGCCCTCGCCCTGGCCCTTGCTCTGCATCAGCTCCAGGAAGGCCTCCTGGACCGCCTGCGCCTCACCGACGGTCTTGCCGACCACCAGGTCGTTCAGCACCGAGGCGCTGGCCTGGCTGATCGAACAGCCCTGGGACTCGTACGAGACGTCGGCGACCGTCGCGCCGTCGAGCTTCACCCGCAGGGTGATCTCGTCGCCGCACGTCGGGTTGACGTGGTGCACTTCGGCGTCGCCGTCCCGCAGCCCCTTGCCGTGGGGATTGCGGTAGTGGTCCAGGATGATGTCCTGGTACATCGAGTCGAGCTTCATGTCCTGCGCGTCCCGTCAGCCGAAGAAGTTCCGGACGTGGTGCAGGCCGTCGATCAGCGCGTCGACCTCGCCCGGCGTCGAGTACAGGTAGAACGACGCCCGCGTGGTCGCCGGAATTCCGTACCGCAGGCAGACCGGCCGCGCGCAGTGGTGCCCGACGCGCACGGCGATGCCCTGCTCGTCCAGCACCTGGCCCACGTCGTGCGGGTGGATGTCGCCGAGGGTGAAGGAGATCGCGGCGCCGCGGTCCACGGCCGTGCGCGGGCCGATGATCCGCAGGTCCGGCACCTCCAGCAGGCGCTCCACCGCGTACTCGGTGATCGCGTGCTCGTGCGCCGCGATCTTCTCCATGCCGATGCCCTGGAGGTAGTCGATGGCCGCGCCGAGCCCGACCGCCTGGGCGATCGGCGGGGTGCCGGCCTCGAACTTGTGCGGCGCCGGGGCGTAGGTGGACGAGCCCATGGTGACGGTCTCGATCATCTCGCCGCCGCCCAGGAACGGCGGGAGGTCCTCCAGCAGCTCCTGGCGGCCCCACAGCACGCCGATGCCGGTCGGGGCCAGCATCTTGTGGCCGGTGAAGGCGACGAAGTCGGCCTCCAGCGCCTGCACGTCCAGCACCATGTGCGGTGCGGCCTGCGAGGCGTCGATGACGACCAGCGCGCCGACCGACTGGGCCTTGCGGACGATCGTCTCGACCGGGTTGATCGTGCCCAGCAGGTTGGAGACCAGGGTGAAGGAGACCACCTTGGTCTTCTCGGTGATCAGCTCGTCGATGTTCGACAGGTCGAGCCGGCCCTCGTCGGTCAGCCCGAACCACTTGAGCTTCGCACCGGTGCGCTGCGAGAGCAGCTGCCACGGGACGATGTTGGAGTGGTGCTCCATCTCCGTGATCACGATCTCGGAGTCGGCGTCCACCTTGTACGGCTCGTCGGCCCAACCGAGCATGTTGGCCACGAGGTTGAGCGACTCCGAGGCGTTCTTGGTGAAGATCACCTCGTTGCGGCTCGGCGCGTTGATGAACGCCGCGACCTTGTCGCGGGCGCCCTCGTACATCGCCGTGGCCTCCTCGGCGAGCACGTGCACGCCGCGGTGGACGTTGGCGTTGTGCCGCTCGTAGTAGGCGGTCAGGGCCTCCAGCACCTGGCGCGGCTTCTGCGAGGTCGCCGCGTTGTCCAGGTAGACCAGCGGCTTCTCCTCGTGCAGCACGCGCTGCAGGACCGGGAAGTCCTTGCGGATCGCGTCGGTGTCGAGCAGACCGGTCAACGGATGCGTCACTCGGATGCGCCGCCCTTCACATACGCCTCGTAGCCCTCGTTCTCCAGCTTGTCGGCCAGCTCGGCGCCGCCGGACTCGACGATGCGGCCGCCCGCGAAGACGTGGACGTAGTCGGGCTTGATGTACCGCAGGATGCGGGTGTAGTGGGTCACCAGCAGGGTGCCGACCTCGCCGGTCGAGCGGACCCGGTTGATGCCCTCGGAGACGATCCGCAGCGCGTCGACGTCCAGGCCGGAGTCGGTCTCGTCGAGGATCGCGATCTTCGGCTTGAGCAGCTCCAGCTGGAGGATCTCGTGGCGCTTCTTCTCACCGCCGGAGAAGCCCTCGTTGACGTTGCGCTCGGCGAAGGCCGGGTCCATCTGGAGGGCGGCCATCGCCTCCTTGACCTCCTTCACCCACAGCCGCAGCTTCGGGGCCTCGCCGCGGACGGCGGTGGCGGCGGTGCGCAGGAAGTTGCTGACCGAGACGCCGGGGACCTCGACCGGGTACTGCATGGCCAGGAACACGCCGGCCTTGGCGCGCTCGTCGACGGACATCTCCAGGACGTCCTCGCCGTCCAGCAGCACCGAGCCGCCGGTGACGGTGTACTTGGGGTGGCCGGCCAGCGAGTAGGCGAGGGTGGACTTGCCGGAGCCGTTCGGACCCATGATGGCGTGGGTCTCGCCCTGCTTCACGGTCAGGTCGACGCCCTTCAGGATCTCGCGCGGGCCGGTCTCGGCCTCGACGGAGACGTGCAGGTCGCGGATTTCAAGGGTTGCCATGTGTACTCAGGACTCCTGGTTGACGGAGACGAGCACATCGTCCCCTTCGATCTTTACGGGGTAGACAGCGACCGGCTTGGTGGCGGGCAGGCCGGAGGGCTTGCCGGTGCGCAGGTCGAAGCTGGAGCCGTGCAGCCAGCACTCGATCATGCAGTCCTCGACCTCGCCCTCGGAGAGCGAGACGTTCGCGTGCGAGCAGGTGTCGTTGATCGCGAACACCCCCTCGTCGGTGCGGACGACCGAGACCGGCACGCCGTTGAGGTCCACGCGCTTGGGCACGTCCTCCTGGAGGTCGCTCAGCGCACAGGCACGGAGGAAGGTCATCGTGGTCAGACCGCCGCTTCCAGCTCGGCCTCGATCTTCTCCATGAGCTGGTCCTGCACCTCGGCCACGCCGATCTGCTGCAGCAGCTCGGCGAAGAAGCCGCGGACCACCAGGCGGCGGGCCTCGTCGGCCGGGATGCCGCGCGCCATCAGGTAGAACAGCTGCTCGTCGTCGAAGCGGCCGGTCGCCGAGGCGTGGCCGGCGCCGACGATCTCGCCGGTCTCGATCTCCAGGTTCGGGATCGAGTCGACCCGGGCACCGTCGGTGAGCACCAGGTTCCGGTTGAGCTCGTAGGTGTCGGTGCCGAGCGCGGCGGCGCGGATCAGCACGTCGCCGACCCAGACCGCGTGGGCGTCCTGGCCCTGCAGCGCGCCCTTGTACGCCACGTTCGACCGGCAGTGCGGCGTGTCGTGGTCGATGACCAGGCGGTGCTCCAGGTGCTGGCCGGCGTCGGCGAAGTACAGGCCGAACAGCTCGGCCTCGCCGCCGGGGCCCGCGTAGTTGACCCGCGGGTGCAGGCGCACCAGGTCGCCGCCGAAGGTGACGACGACGGACTTGAACGAGGCGTCCCGGCCGACCAGCGCGTTGTGCTGCGCGACGTGCACGGTGTCCCGGTCCCAGTCCTGGACGGAGACGAAGGTGAGCTTGGCACCGTCGCCGACCAGCAGCTCGACGTTGGCGGCCCGGGTGCCGGTGCCCGCGTGGTTGAGCACCACGACGGCCTCGGCGAACGGCTTGACGTCGATCACCACGTGGGCGAAGCGGACCCCGCCCTCGGCGCGCACGTCGATCTTGACCGGCTCCGTCAGCACCGCATCCTTGGGGACGGTGACGACGAGCGCCTGCTCGAAGGCGCTGAAGGCCTGCGCGGCGACCCGGTCGACCGGCGTGCCGGCCTTGCCCAGGCGGGCGTCGTCCCGGCCGACGGTCTCGGCGGTGACGCCGTCCGGCAGCGTGAACTCGACCTTGTCCTCGCCGCGCTCGGCGGCGGCGGCCGTCCCGTCGTGCAGCCCGCCGAGGCGGTGCAGCGGGGTGAACCGCCAGTCCTCCTCGCGGCCGTGCGGCACCGGGAAGTCGTTCACGTCGTACGAGGGCTTGACCGCGACGCGCGCGTCGATCGGCTGCTGGACCCCGGTCCGGCCGGTGCCGGGGCCGGCGAGCTGCGCGCCCGCGCCGGCGGTGCCGACCTCGATCGAACCGGCGGTGGTGGAGCCGGTGGTGTTCTGAACCTCAGCCATGGCTGTTCGTTGTGCTCTCTTCCTCAAAAGTCGGACGGGGTCGCGTGCGGCTGGACGTCAGCCGACGGCGCCCTCCATCTGCAGCTCGATCAGCCGGTTGAGCTCCAGCGCGTACTCCATCGGCAGCTCACGCGCGATCGGCTCGACGAAGCCGCGGACGATCATCGCCATCGCCTCGGTCTCGGTCAGACCGCGGCTCATCAGGTAGAACAGCTGGTCCTCGCTGACCTTGGAGACGGTCGCCTCGTGGCCCATGGACACGTCGTCCTCGCGGACGTCCACGTACGGGTAGGTGTCCGAGCGGGAGATGGTGTCGACCAGCAGCGCGTCGCACAGCACGTTGGACTTGGCGCCGTGCGAGCCCTCGCCGATCTCGATCAGACCGCGGTAGGAGGTCCGGCCGCCGCCGCGCGCCACCGACTTGGAGACGATGTGCGAGGAGGTGTTCGGCGCCATGTGGACCATCTTGGCGCCGGCGTCCTGGTGCTGGCCCTCGCCCGCGAAGGCGATCGACAGGGTCTCGCCCTTGGCGTGCTCGCCCATCAGGTAGACGGCCGGGTACTTCATGGTGACCTTGGAGCCGATGTTGCCGTCGACCCACTCCATGGTCGCGCCCTCGTACGCCACGGCGCGCTTGGTGACCAGGTTGTAGACGTTGTTCGACCAGTTCTGGATCGTCGTGTAGCGGCAGCGGCCGCCCTTCTTGACGATGATCTCCACGACCGCCGAGTGCAGCGAGTCGGAGGAGTAGATCGGCGCGGTGCAGCCCTCGACGTAGTGGACGTAGGCGTCCTCGTCGACGATGATCAGCGTCCGCTCGAACTGGCCCATGTTCTCGGTGTTGATCCGGAAGTAGGCCTGCAGCGGGATGTCGACGTGCACGCCCTTCGGCACGTAGATGAACGAGCCGCCGGACCACACGGCCGTGTTCAGCGCGGCGAACTTGTTGTCGCCGGCCGGGATGACGGTGCCGAAGTACTCCTGGAAGATCTCCGGGTGCTCGCGCAGCGCGGTGTCGGTGTCCAGGAAGATGACGCCCTGCTCCTCCAGGTCCTCGCGGATCTGGTGGTAGACGACCTCGGACTCGTACTGGGCGGCGACACCGGCGACCAGGCGCTGCTTCTCCGCCTCCGGGATGCCGAGCTTGTCGTAGGTGGCCTTGATGTCCGCGGGCAGGTCCTCCCAGGACTCGGCCTGCTTCTCGGTGGAGCGGACGAAGTACTTGATGTTGTCGAAGTCGATGCCGGAGAGGTCGGAGCCCCAGGTCGGCATGGGCTTCTTGCCGAACAGCTTCAGGCCCTTGAGACGCAGGTTCAGCATCCACTCGGACTCGTTCTTCTTCGCGGAGATGTCGCGGACGACCTCCTCGCTGAGCCCGCGCTTGGCCGCGGCACCGGCGGTGTCCGGGTCGGCCCAGCCGTACTCGTAATTGCCCAGGCCCTCGAGCTCGGGGTGCGAAACGGTGTCAGTCATGCGAGCTTCCTAACGCGCGGACGCTGAATCTTCGGTGGACGTACCGGCAGTCGGCACTGCATCGGAGCCGCGGCCCGCCGGGGGCTGGGCAGGCGACGATGCGGCACCGGGTGCCGGCACATAGGTGGTGCAGACCCCGTCGCCGTGGGCGATGGTGGCCAGCCGTTGCACATGAGTGCCCAGGAGCTGGGAGAAGACCTCGGTCTCCGCCTCGCAGAGCTGGGGGAACTGCTCGGCGATGTGCGCGACCGGGCAGTGGTGCTGGCAGAGCTGGGCGCCCGCCGGGGCCTTGGCCACGGCCGACGGGACACGCCGCACCGTGGCAGCGTACCCGTCCGCGCTCAGCGCCTGGGCGAGGGCCTCCGGGCGCTCCTGCGCCTCGGCCCGGGCCAGGGTCTCCTGGTACTTCTCGCCCTGCTTGCCGAACCGGGCACGGGCGAAGGCGGCGACCGCCTCCTCGCCCGCCTTGCCGCCGCCGACCGCGTCCGAGATCCAGCGCAGCGCGTCGGCCGCGAGCTGGTCGTAGGCCTGGTAGAAGGCGTCCCGGCCGGCGTCGGTGAGGGCGAAGACCTTGGCCGGACGGCCGCGGCCCCGACTGCCGTAGACCCGCTGTTCGCGGGACTCGACCAGGCCGGTGGCGGTCAGCCCGTCGAGGTGGCGGCGGACGGCCGCGGCGGTGAGGCCGAGCCGGTTCGCCAGGTCGGCGGCGGAGGAGGGGCCGTGGTCCAGGATCGAGCGGGCGACCCGGTCACGGGTCGCGCGGTGGCCCTCCAGCAGCACCTCGGCCGCCGTCACGGGCACGTCGCAGTCGGGGGCCGACTCGGCCTCCCGCTGCATGTCGTGCTCGCGCGCGTTTTTCACAACACCAGTGTTGCGTAATTACTCGCGCCGGGACAAGCCGTGATCCAGGCCTCACTGGTGTCATCTATCACGCAGGTAAGGCTTACCTGACCTGCGTAAACGATCACCAAGGGTGGTGTCCGGCCTGTGTGTTCACCCCTCTTACACTCGCCGGTATGCACTCCGAACCCGCGGTCCAGATCGCCGGGCTGGTCAAGCGCTACGGCGACAAGTCGGCCGTGGACGGTCTCGACCTCACCATCGCGACCGGCGCGATCACCGCCGTCCTCGGCCCCAACGGCGCCGGCAAGACCACCACCATCGAGACCTGCGAGGGCTACCGCCGCCCCGACGCCGGCACCGTCCGCGTCCTCGGCCTCGACCCGGTCGGCCAGAACGCCCAGCTGCGCCCCCGGATCGGCGTCATGCTGCAGTCCGGCGGCGTGTACGCGGGCGCCCGCGCCGTCGAGATGCTGCGGCACACCGCCAAGCTGCACGCCCACCCGCTGGACGTGGACGCCCTGGTCGAGCGCCTCGGCCTCGGCTCCTGCGGCCGCACCACCTACCGCCGACTCTCCGGCGGCCAGCAGCAGCGGCTCGCCCTGGCGATGGCCGTGGTCGGCCGCCCCGAGCTGGTCTTCCTGGACGAGCCCACCGCCGGCCTCGACCCGCAGGCCCGCCGGGCCACCTGGGAGCTGGTCCGCGACCTGCGCCGGGACGGCGTCACCGTGGTGGTCACCACCCACCACATGGACGAGGCCGAGCAGCTCGCCGACCGCGTCGCCATCGTCGACCGCGGCAAGGTGATCGCCGACGGCACCACCGAGGAGCTGTGCCGCGGCGGCGCCGAGAACGCCCTGCGCTTCGACGGCCCGCCCGGACTCGACCTCGACCCGCTGCTCAAGGAGCTGCCCGCGGGCGCCACCGCCGTCGAGACCGCCCCGGGCAGCTACCGCGTCGAGGCGCCGGTGGACCCGAAGCTGGTCGCCACCGTCACCGGCTGGTGCGCGGCCTCCGGCGTCCTGCCCGAGCGGCTGTCCGTGCAGCGCCGCAGCCTCGAAGACGTCTTCCTCGACCTGACCGGACGGGAGCTCCGCTCGTGAGCGAACGAAGTGAGCGAACCATGAGCGCCGTGGGTACGGACTACTCCCCCAAGCCCGGCGCCGCGCCCGTCGGCCGGATGCTGCTCGCCCAGACCGCCTTCGAGACCAGGATGCTGCTGCGCAACGGCGAGCAGCTGCTGCTCACCGTGGTCATCCCGACCGTGCTGCTGGTGCTGTTCTCCGCCGTCGACATCGTCGCGGTGGAGGGCCCCGGCAAGCGGGTCGACTTCCTGGCACCCGGCCTGCTCGCGCTCGCCGTGATGTCCACCGCCTTCACCGGGCAGGCCATCGCCACCGGCTTCGAGCGCCGCTACGGCGTGCTCAAGCGGCTCGGCGCCAGCCCGCTGCCGCGTTGGGCGCTGCTGACCGCCAAGACCGGCTGCGTGCTGGTCACCGAGGCGCTGCAGGTCGCCCTGCTGTCGGTGATCGCACTGGCGCTCGGCTGGTCCCCGCAGGGCAACCCCCTGGCCGTCGCCGCACTGCTGGTCCTCGGCACCGCCGCCTTCTCCGGCCTCGGGCTGCTGATGGCCGGCACCCTGAAGGCCGAGGCCACGCTGGCCGGCGCCAACCTGGTGTTCATCCTGCTGCTGCTGGCCGGCGGGGTGATCGTGCCGCTCAGCAAGTTCCCCTCGGCCGTGCGGTCGGTGCTGGAGCTGCTGCCGATCTCGGCGCTCTCGGATGGCCTGCGGTCGGTGCTGCAGCACGGCGCCGGGGTGCCCTGGTCGGACCTCGGCATCCTGGCCGGCTGGGCCGTCCTCGGTCTGGCCGCGGCCGCCAGGTTCTTCCGCTGGGAATAGCCCGCACCAGCCAACGCACAACGCCCCCCGGCCACGTGAGGCCGGGGGGCGTTGACGCTTTCAACCGGCGGTGCGTCAGCCCTGGCTGCCGCCGCGGCGCTTGCGGGCGAGCAGCACGAGCGCGCCGCCGACCAGCAGCACGCCGCCGCCGACCGCCGCGATCATCGGGGTGGCATCGCTGCTACCGGTCTGGGCGAGCGCGGGGGCGCTGGTGGCGGGCGCCGGGGCGGCCGGGGTCCTGCTCGGGGTGGGGGTGACGGACGGGGTCGGGGTGGCCGAGGAGGTGCCCGACGGGGTGGTGCTCGGCGTCGGGGCCGGGGTCGGCGTCTGGGTGGGCGTGGGGGTGGGGGTCTGGGTGGGGGTCTGGGTGGGAGTGGGGGTCGGAGTCGGCGTGTGGCACGGCGCGATGGTCTTGGTCTCGTCGATGCTCCACCCCTTCTCGGCCGGGGTCTCGGTGGTCTTGACCACTAGGTGTGCCGTGACCGGGGCGTCGTGGTCCTTCACCGGGAAGGTGCCGTGGAACTCCTCGGGGAAGGCCTTCCCGTCGAGGACCTTCTCGCCGTCGATGGTGAGGCTGACGGTGTTCTTCACGTCAGGCTTGGGGCTGTACTTGATCAGATCGATCACGACCTTGTCGCAGGTCACCGACCACGTCGGTACGTGCGCCGAGGCATTGGTGGCCAACGCCAGGGGCAGGAGAAAACCGGCCGCCGCCGTGCCGGCGAGCGCCGTCGCGCCGATCCGAACGTGCCGCTGCTGTCGCGCCATTACCTTGTTCCCCTCCGAACGGTCTTGCGCAGCAGGCGTGTTGAAGTGGATCGCGGTGGCCCGCTACGGATGTCCGGCGGACTCTACCGGCACTCCCGCACCTCGCCACACCCCGCCGCACGACCGGATTTCGTCTGTCGGCCCGTTCCCGGATGTGCTTGACCAGCCCATCACACCCACCACCTCGTAGAACGCGGATTCGGCAAACTTGAATGAACTTCGTCACCTTCCCGACAGAACGGCGCCCCCGGTGATCGGGTTCAATCACCGAGGGCGCCTCGGCAATCAGTCGACGAACATTCGGGCTTTTCGGGTCGATTCGGCCACTCAGGCCTGACCGCCTTGCCCGAACAGTCCGCTTTTCGCCCCGGCCACCACACCCGCGCCCCGCGCCAAGATCGCCTGTAAGGGCACCTACGATTGACCGCGTGCGTACCCCCTTCTCCCTGCTCGCCGACCGCTGGCAGCCGTCCGCCGCCATGGTCCGGCGTGCCACGTTCGCCGCGCTGGTGATGAGCGTGGTGATCGTCGTCACCGGCGGCGCCGTCCGCCTCACCGCCTCCGGCCTCGGCTGTACGACCTGGCCCCGCTGCACCGGCGACAGCCTCACGCCCACCCCCGAGATGGGCTTCCACGGCATCGTCGAGTTCACCAACCGGATGCTCACCTACGTGCTGAGCGCCGCTGTCGGCTGGGCGATCCTGGCCGCCCGCTGCCACCGTCCGTGGCGGCGCGGCCTGACCAAGCTCGGCTGGGCGCAGTTCTGGCTGGTGATGAGCAATGCGGTGCTCGGCGGCATCACGGTGCTGACCGGTCTGAACCCGTACACCGTCGCGCTGCACATGATCGCCGCAATGGCCCTGGTCTGGGTCGCACTGCTGATGTGGGAGCGCAGCAAGGAGGGCGACGGCCCGGCGAAGCTGTCAGTCGCCCGCCCGATCCACCAGCTCTCGTACGTGCTGGTAGTGGTGGTCGGCCTGCTGGTCGCGGCCGGCACCCTGGTCACCGGCGCCGGCCACCACCCCGGCACCCCCCAGGACAACAAGATCGTCCCGCGCATCCCGATCGACTACGACCGTCTGGCCCAGTTCCACGCCGACTTCGCGTTCATTTCGGTCGGCCTGACCATCGCGATGATCTTCGTCTTCGCCGCGATCAAGGCCCCGCCGGCGGCCAAGGCCCGCACCAAGGAACTCCTCGCGGTACTGCTGCTCCAGGGCGTACTGGGCTTCATCCAGTACTTCACCGACGCCCCCGAGCTGATGGTCGGCCTCCACATGCTCGGCGCGACCCTGACGTGGATCGCCGCCCTGCGCATCCCGCTCGCCCTGCGCACCCGCGCGGTCGAAGAGGCCCCCGAGCAGCTGCCCGCGCAGACCTCACAGGCTGCCACCGTCTGATCCTCGGCGAAGGCCCCCCATCCGAGGATGGGGGGCCTTCGCCGTTACAGCAGGCGCCGGCCGTCGTGGCTACGAACGCTCGGTGCCGTCTGGCCCCGAAGTGCGTCCAGCACACGCACGGCATAGACCTCGGCCATGCGGTCGGACACCTCGTCCGGCGTGAGCCAGTCGACCTCAACCGACTCGTCCGAGAGCCGCGCTGCTCCACCCTCCGGTCGACAGCGGAAGATGAGGGCGACGATCATGCATGGAAGATCCCCGCTCTCCGCCATGCTCGTCCCTTCTCCTGCGGCAGTTCCATCACCATGCCTCTACCCCGTCACGCAGATACCGTGTGCCGCCGTCTGCGATTGCCCTGACAGCGGCGTTCAGCCGGTTCCGCTGGCGGATCCGCAACCGGTCGGCGACCTCCGATGCAGGCAGGAAGACGGCCTCGGACAGTTCGTCGTCGTGTGGGCGAACCCTCTCAGCCCGAGCGGGTGGGAGGGTGCCCGCATCGAAGATGAACGCGATCTGGTCGTCCCACGGGCCGTGCGGCGCCACCCAGTCCACGACCAGCAGGCGGCGGATGGTGATCTCCAGGCCCAATTCCTCGCGCAGTTCCCGCACTGCGGCCTCATCCGGTGACTCGTTGGCCTCAGCCATCCCGCCCGGGAGGTCCCAACCCTCCTTGTAGGTCGGGTTGACGGTCAGGATGCGACCAGCCCGGTCGCGCAGGATCACGTCGGCTGAGACGCGTTTCCGGGCTTGCCTGGCGTTCCCCTCTGCAAGGTAGGCGTTCCAGGCTTCGGTATCGGTAGGTGCAGGCCTCACGTCGGACCTCCCCGAGGCAGCGGGATGATGTCAGCGAGCAAGAGTTGCCGGGCTCTGCGCGCCTCATCAAATCGTGCCAGGTACTCACAGACCGGGCCGTAGTCGCGGTGCCTTTCGAGGAGCTCACGGAGGTCATCCATCTGATGAACGACCCGGACGGACCCGAGCGTCGGACTGGTGTCGAGAAGATCGGTCCCGACGCCGATTGCCGCATCCAAGTCGCCGCTATCGGCGTGGATACGGGCAAGGGTGATGCGGCTGAAGGTCAGCGAACGTGCACGACCTTCCTCCCTCAGTGCGACAGCTTTTTCTCCATAGCGAAGAGCCTCCTTGGGTCGGCCGAGGTCGCTGAACGCCAGTGCCGACTCGCTGGCAAGGGTGGCGTCGTCGAACGGGCTCAACCACGGATGCTCGTCATCCGCTCCGCCCACAAGAGCCGCGTAAGCATGATCGAGCGCCTGCGATGCCGGACCGTAGTGCTGCGAGGCTGCCAACGCTCGGGCCAGCATGGTGTTCAGCCGAGCCATGAGACCTGGCAAGTGCGGGCCCCGGCTGACCAATTCAATACCGACAGTCGCCCAGTGCACTGCCTTCGCCGGATCGCCGGTCTGGAGGGACAGATGGCTGCTGCTGGCTGCCACGTGCGCCGACAACGGCAGATCACCGGAGGCACGCGCGAGAGGAAGCGCACGAGCGAAATGCCGAGCGGCAAGGTCGTCACGGCCGGAGTCGTGGGCCATCCAACCGGCCATCTCAGTGAGCGCAGCAGCGGCAGCGAAGATGTGCGGGCTACTCGCAACATCAACCAGACGCGGCGCTACCTGGCCCGAGAGATGGTGAACCACAGCCGAGTACAGGCGTCCACCTCCCGTCTGCCGATCTGCACGGCGGAAGGCCTCCACAGTGGCCAGGTCGCCGCCGCCCTCAGCCTCCGGAGGAGCCGGTGAAATCGTCGGGGACTCGGCAGCGAGATCTGGTTCCCAGGGTCTGCGGGCAAGACCAAGCAACTCTCCGGGGATGTGGAAGGCATCGGCGATCTGCTCGAACAGCGCCAACTTCTCGACCCTGGTCTTGCCATTCATGTACTCGTACAGCCGCCCTTGGCTGATCTCCACGGCTGCGGCAATTCGCCGTGTACTGACACCGCGCGCGTTGAGGAGACGGAACACGGCACCCATGTCGCGGGCCTCACATGCTCTCAGCAGACGCTGGTCCTGGAGCAAACCTGCGACCACCTCATGCAGGCCCGACTGAACACCCATCGCGCATCTCCCTTCACAATGCGTATCGATCGTAGGCTCATGGAGCCTTCCCTGACTCCGTTTTGGAGTCACCTGCTCGGAGTCTTCTGGAGCCATCGACACGGCCTTGAATGAGGATCAGCCGCCCTGATCCATCTACGGGAGCCAGTCCGATGCCTCAACCCACTGCAGTGCCAACCCGCGTGATCGACAACGCCGGGGAAGCATCAGCGCCTGCTGCCGGTCGACTTACCACGTCGGCAACCATCTGCCTGCCGTACCGGCCCGAGTCGGTGGGCGCTGCTCGGCGCTTCGTGTCCGCGAAGCTTCGAGAGTGGGAGCTGGACGACTTGATGAACGACGCCGCCTTGATCGTCAGCGAGTTGACCACCAACTCGGTCGAGACCTGCTGCCAGACCCGCATGCTCGTCGGCGTCCGCCGTCCGAGCACCCGGATCGTCCGAATCCTCGTCGGTGACGGTTCCCGCTCGATGCCCGTGATGGTCCAGGCCGGGCCCGACGCCACGTCCGGCCGGGGCCTGGCGATGGTCCACCGACTCACTCACGGCCGCTGGGGCGTCACGCCCCTCCCGTTCGGGAAGGTCGTCCACGCCGACCTCGCGGTGCCCGCGCCGATCTCCCCGTGAACTGGCAACCGCCAGAGGACGGTTACGACTCCGACGATGCGCCGCCGTCACCCATCCCTGATCCCGCGCGGGTCTGGGATGCCTACGGGGTATCCGCCGCTGCCGGGCTGCACGTCGTCGTCGCGGCCCTGGTGTTGATCAACCGCTCCCGCTGAACTCCCGCCCGCGCCGCCCACCCGGCGGCGCGGGCGGATCACCAACACTCATCCCGCTCGTTTTGAAAGGAGCACCGCCGTGTCCAGGCCCGAGCCGAAACCGCCCCCGCCGAAGCCGGAGAGCCCGCCCACGCCCCGGCCGGCGGACCGATAGCAACCACGGAAACCACACCACGACCCGACAGCCAACACGCAGGAGGAACCCATGGGTTGGGGAAGCGACAAGCCCAGCGGCGGCAAGCACGGCGGCAAGAAGGACCCCGGCACGAGCAAGCCGCCCCCCGACGGATCTCGGCCCGCGCCCGAGCCGAAGCACAAGAAGGACGAGGGCAAGAAGTGACGGACCCCGCGCATCAACCGGAGCAGGCCGCCGTGCGCGGCCTGCTCCGGGCCGTCGATGAAGCGCTCGGCGGCCCCGTTCCTCCGGAATGGAAGGAGGCGATCAAGGCGGTTCCGCGCCATCGCTTCCTCCCTGACCGGATCTGGCTGGAGGACAACCGGGGCGGCTACCAACCGTGCGCCCTCTCGACCGACCACAAGCGCTGGTTCGAGGCGGCCTACACCGACGCGCCCCTCGTCACCCAGGTCAACGACGGCCAGGCATCGGCCGATCCGGCCGATGCCTGGCCGTCCTCCTCCGCCTCGGCTCCCTCGATCGTCGTCCGCATGCTCCGCGACCTTGACGTCCGGCCCGGAATGAACGTCCTGGAGATCGGCACCGGCACCGGCTGGAACGCGGCCCTCCTCGCTCACCGCCTCGGCTCCGGACACATCGCCTCGATCGAGATCGACTCCGAGGTCTCCGAACAGGCGTGGGCCTCACTGAACGCGGCAGGCATGGACGCGGACCTGATCTGCGGAGACGGCTCCCTGGGCTGGTCCCTCCGTCAGCCGTACGACCGGATCATCTCCACCTGTTCGGTCCGCCGCGTGCCCTGGGCGTGGATCGAGCAGACCCGGCCCGGCGGCATCGTCCTCACCCCCTGGGACACTCCCATGCTCTGCTGGGGGCTGCTCAAGCTCACCGTCGAGCGCGACCGGGCCCAAGGGCGCTTCAGCCCGCACTCCGCGTTCATGCTGATGCGCAACCACCGGCAGGATCTGCGGATCTTCCGCGATGTCATTCGGGACGAACACGTTCCAGAAGAGTCCGAAACCGTGCTGCCGCCATGGAAGATCACGGGCGACCGCTGGGAGGCCCGGTTCGCCCTCGGGCTACGGCTGGGCGACGTGTGGACCGCTTGGGAGGACGAGCCGGGCGTCGACGGTGTCGACGCCCGGCTCTGGGCCGCGACCACCGATGCCCGTTCCTGGGCGGCCGTCGACTACGACGGCGAACAACACGAACGCTTCACCGTCTGGCAGCACGGCCCGCGCCGACTCTGGGACGAGGTCGAGGCCGCCCACCGCTGGTGGGAGGAACACGACCGCCCGGCACCAGAACGCTTCGGGCTCACCGTCACCGAGAACAGGCAGTGGGCCTGGCTGGACCGGCCCGACCAACCCGTCCGGGTGCTCGACCACAAGGAGTTGCTGTAGCCGTTACCTCCCCCGGCTCCTCCTCCGTCGAACCAGTCGGCGGCTTCCCCGAGCCAGCACGGCCTGCAAGACCGGCCACCTCACACACATGACCGTGCCGCTCCAGCGCCTCACACTCCGGGCGATCCGCGTCACGATCCCAAATCCCCCGTCGCGGAGCTCGGTTGAGATCCGTTCCGTCCAGGCGGGCCGCAACTCAGCCAACCTGCCAGGCGGTTGATCTTGTCCTCAACCACCAATACCCAAGGAGGCGCAGTACAGATGACCACCGCACCAAGCCAAGGTGGACAAGGCTTCGACGTACGGGTCACCGCCGTCGGCGACAGACTGGTCGCGGTCCGGATCGACAGCCCGGATCTCGACTGGCGCCACCGGCAGAACCTACTGACCCGCACACCGATCGAGGTGCCCAAGCCGGTCGCCCGCACGATTACCGCCTACCTCACCGAACTCCGTTTGACCTTCGGTGCGTTCGACTTCGCCGTGACCGCCGGCGGTGACTGGTACTTCCTTGAGTGCAACCCCAACGGCCAGTGGGCGTGGCAGCCCGCCGAGACCACCGCCGCGATCGCCCAGGCCATTGCCGACCAGTTGGAGAGAGGTCCCGACTCATGAGCACATCGGCTCAGCTCCGCGCATCCCTGGTGGACAGCCTCACCGGGGACGACAAGATCACCGACCCCGCTTGGGAGGACGCTGCCAGAGCGGTCCCCCGGGAGCTGTTCGTCGGAGCGTTCTTCGTGCCGGTTCCGGGAAGCAACCCGACTGCCTACCGACCCGTGCACAAGGACGAGCCCGGATGGCTGGAGCACGTCTACACCAACGAAACGCTGATCACTCAGCTCGACGGGCGGACCCGCCCCGAGGACGTGCTCGACGGGACCGCGACCGGCACCCCGTCCTCGTCGTCCACCCTGCCGTCGCTGGTCCTGCGCATGTGGCACCAGCTCGGTGCCGAGCCTGGGCACCGGGTGCTGGAGATCGGCACCGGAACCGGCTACTCGACCGCCCTCGGCGCGCACCGCCTCGGGGACGCCAACGTCACCAGTGTCGAGTACGACCCGACGGTGGGCGCGAAAGCGGCTGCAGCCATCACAGCAGCGGGCTACACCCCCCGGCTGGTCATCGGTGACGGACTGCTCGGTGATCCGGACGGCAGCGGCTACGACCGACTCATCGCCACCTGCTCGGTCCGCTACGTTCCACCCCCATGGCTGCACCAGGTGAAGCCCGGCGGTCGGATCCTGGTCACGCTGTCCGGCTGGTCCTTCGGCTTCGGTCTCGCCCTGCTCGTCGTGACCGGCCCCGGAGAAGCCACCGGCCGCTTTCTGCCCGGTTACACCAGTTTCATGATCGCCCGCCCGCACGACCGACCGCCCCGCCAGAGCCTGTCCCTCCTCCCCGGAGACGAACGCCCGACCCGGATCGACCCCGAGATCATCAGCACGTGGACGGGCAGCTGGGTCGCACAACTCGCAGCGCCCTCGGCCGAGCGAATGGGAGTGGGCGGACAACAGATCCTCACGGACGTGGCCACCGGCTCCCAGGCCCGGACCGCACCCAACCCGGCCGGTGGGTGGACCGTGATCCAGCGCGGCCCGCTCCGACTCTGGGACCAGGTGGAAAGCGCCGTCGAAGCCTGGCAGGAGGCGGGCGAGCCACACCAGGAGGGCTTCGGGATCACCGTCTCGGAATCGGGACAACGCGTCTGGATCGGAACCGAGGACGGACCGAGCTGGAACCTCCCCATCTGAAGACAACGGCCCGGCTCCCCCAGGTGAGGGAGCCGGGCCGTCGCCGTTCAAACCAGGCGCAATCAACCGCCGAGCTGGATCCCGGCCATCCGCTTCCACTCGTACGCGCCGGTCTTGACCTTGAGGCCCAGCTCGCCCTCGAAGTCGTCGTGCAGGGTCAGTCCGGCCAGCTCGGCGGCCCGCCTGCCGACGGCGTAGCTCGGGGCCACCTGGTCGCCCCAGGCGCCGTCCGCGCCGACCACCACGATCCGGGTGGCCGCGGCGCCGACGTACTCGACGACCGCGTCGGCGCTGCCGCCGTGCTGCTGGGCGAAGCTGGTCAGGTGCTTGGCGATGCGCTTGGCGCGGCGCTCGGTGCGGGCGTCCGGCGCGGCGGCGGTGGCGGTCTCTGCGCTGCTCATGCCCGCATGCTACCCACCGGTAGACGCCCTGGCGACGGGAGCGGCCTGTGCACCGGGCCACATACTGAAGACGTGACGTTCCAAGGCTGGCCGGACGAGGCGCTCGACTTCTACGAGCACCTGGAGGCCGACAATTCGAAGACCTTCTGGCAGACCCACAAGGAGCAGTACGACGACGCCGTACGGGCCCCGATGGAGCTGCTGCTCGCCGAGCTGGAGCCCGAGTTCGGGCCGGGGAAGATCTTCCGCCCGAACCGCGACATCCGCTTCAGCGCCGACAAGACCCCGTACAAGACGCACATCGGCGCGCACCTGGAGACCGGCGGCTACATCCAGCTCTCCGCCGACGGACTGGCCTGCGGCAACGGCATGTACCGGCTCGCCCCGGACCAGCTGGAGCGCTACCGCGCCGCCGTCGCCGAGGACGTCAGCGGCGCCGAGCTGGAGCGGGTGATCACCGCGGTGGAGAAGGACGGCCCCCAGGTGTCCGGCCGGGACTCCCTCAAGTCCACCCCGCGCGGCTTCCCCAAGGACCACCCGAGGATCGAGCTGCTGCGCCACAAGGGCCTGGTGGCCTGGCAGGAGTGGGAGCCCGCGAAGTGGCTGGGCACCCGGACGGCCTACACCCGGATCACCGCCTTCCTACGCGCCTCCCAGCCGCTCAGGGACTGGCTGGACGGCCACGTCGGCCCCTCCGAACTGCCCGCCCGCTGAGACGCTTCAAGAACTCGAATCAAGAACTCGAACGCACCCCGGAACGCAAAGGAGCCCCGGTCCACCGGACCGGGGCTCCCTGCGTCAGCCTCTACTTCACGAACGGGTCGATCGCGCACACCACGAACAGCAGCGACAGGTAGGTGATCGACCAGTGGAACAGCCGCATCTCCTTCAGCTTCGCGCCCACGACCCCGGCCTTGGCCCGCGCGTACAGCGCGTGCGCCTCGCGCAGCCAGGCCGCGCCCAGCACCACCGCGGCGACCGGGTACAGCCAGCTCATGTGCCCCAGCGGCCAGACCGCCAGCGAGGTCGCCACCATCACCCAGGAATAGGCGACGACCTGCTTGCCGACCGCGACGTTGCCCTTGATGACCGGCAGCATCGGCACGCCCGCGCGCAGGTAGTCGTCGCGCACCTTCATCGACAGCACCCAGGTGTGCGGCGGGGTCCAGAAGAACACCACCAGGAACAGCGCGACCGCCGCCCAGGACACCGAGTTGGTGACCGAGGACCAGCCGACCAGCACCGGCATGCAGCCGGCGATGCCGCCCCAGACGATGTTCTGCGAGGTGCGCCGCTTGAGCCCCAGCGTGTAGACGAACACGTAGAACAGCAGTGCGCCCAGCGCCAGCCCGGACGAGAGCCAGTTGACGCCGAAGCCCAGCAGCAGGGTCGAGACGACCGCCAGCACGATGCCGAACACCAGCGCCTCGCGCGGCGACACCATCCCGGTGACGATCGGCCGCCGCTCGGTGCGGGACATCAGCGCGTCGATGTCGCGGTCGATGTACATGTTGAGGGCGTTCGCGCCGCCCGCCGAGAGGTAGCCGCCGACCACGACCTTCAGCACCAGCAGCATGTTCGGCACGCCCTGTTGCGCCAGGAACATCACCGGCACGGTGCTCATCAGCAGCAGCTCGATGATCCGAGGCTTGGTCAGTGCGACGAAGGCGCCGACCCGGGCCCCGATCGGCCGGTGATGCGCAGGCGTCGCCCCGGTGACCCCGGCGGGACGGGTTTCGACGGCGGTCACTAACACCCCAACTGAAGATGAATCTTCGCAGGCGTCCACAGGAACGAAGGGTCCCGAAATAGTCCGCTCTGCGCGTACCACGACACCATAGACGCTCCATACATCCCATCCGGCTCCGGGGTCCCCCGGCGAGGCGGATGGCGCACCCCCGGGTGAACCGACTGGGTGAAGCCACGAACCGCTTCCGGCGCGTCCTCGCGACCCGCCGCGACCACCCGAGCGGCGCGGGGCGGCAAACCGGGGGAGGCTGGGACAAAATCAGTCAGAACGCCCTAGTGGGAATCACCATGCGGAAATCCCGGTTGTCCCGGCACGGAGGGTGAGCCCCGGGCCGGACGGTAGGCTCGCACGCAGAAGCGGGATCTACCCTCCGTGACCGGCACCACCCACAGTCGGGACCACAGCGCCGTGGCCGACCCGGTCCCCATTCACGGGGTCACTCTTCACAATGGAAGGAGCCCTGAGACAGGGTGAGCACTGCGCCGACGAACGCATTCGAGTGGACCGAACTGGACGAGCGCACGGTTGACACGGCGCGCGTCCTGGCCATGGACGCTGTCCAGAAGGTCGGCAACGGACACCCCGGGACGGCCATGTCGCTGGCCCCCGCGGCGTACCTGATCTTCCAGCGTTTCCTGCGCCACGACCCGACCGACCCGGCCTGGGTCGGCCGCGACCGCTTCGTCCTCTCCCCCGGGCACACCAGCCTGACCCTCTACACCCAGCTCTACCTCTCCGGCTACGGCCTGGAGCTGGACGACCTGAAGGCCTTCCGCGTCGCCGGCAGCCGCACCCCCGGCCACCCCGAGCACGGCCACACCGCCGGCGTCGAGACCACCACCGGCCCGCTCGGCCAGGGCATCGCCAACGCGATCGGCATGGCGATGGCCGCCCGCTACGAGCGCGGCCTGTTCGACCCGGAGGCCCCGGCCGGCGAGTCCCCCTTCGACCACACCATCTGGGCCATCGTCTCCGACGGCGACCTGGAGGAGGGCATCTCCGCCGAGGCCTCCTCGCTGGCCGGCCACCAGAAGCTGGGCAACCTGGTCGCCCTGTACGACGACAACCACATCTCGATCGAGGGCGACACCGAGACCGCCTTCTCCGAGGACGTCCTCAAGCGCTACGAGGCCTACGGCTGGCACGTGCAGCGGGTGACCCCGAAGGCCAACGGCGACATCGACGTCGAGGCCCTCGCCGGGGCGCTGGCCGCCGCCAAGGCCGAGACCTCCCGCCCGTCGATCATCGCGATGCGCACCATCATCGCCTGGCCGGCCCCGAACGCCCAGGACACCGCCAAGGCGCACGGCTCCGCGCTCGGCGCCGAGGAGATCGCCGCCACCAAGAAGGTCCTGGGCTTCGACCCGGAGAAGACCTTCGAGGTCAGCGACCAGGTCATCGAGCACGCCCGCCTGGTCATCAAGCGCGGCAAGGCCGCCCGCGACCAGTGGCAGCAGTCCTTCGACGCCTGGCACGCCGCCAACCCGCAGCGCGGCGCCGACTTCGACCGCATCCAGGCCGGCGAGCTGCCCGAGGGCTGGAAGAAGGCCGTCCCCTCCTTCCCGGCCGGCAAGGACGTCGCCACCCGCAAGGCCTCCGGCGAGACCCTGAAGGCGCTCGGCGCGGTGATCCCGGAGCTGTGGGGCGGTTCGGCCGACCTCGCGGAGTCCAACCTCACCACCATCGACGAGGAGAGCTCCTTCCTCCCCGAGGGCAACCCGCTGAAGTCCGCCAGCCCGTACGGCCGGACGATCCACTTCGGCATCCGCGAGCACGCCATGGGCTCGACCATGAACGGCATCGCGCTGCACGGCAAGACCCGTGTCTACGGCGGCACCTTCCTGGTCTTCGCCGACTACATGCGCCCGGCCGTCCGCCTGGCCGCGCTGATGAAGCTGCCGGTCACCTACGTCTGGACGCACGACTCGATCGGCCTCGGCGAGGACGGCCCGACCCACCAGCCGGTCGAGCACATGGCCTCGCTGCGCGCCATCCCGGGCCTGGCCATGGTCCGCCCGGCCGACGCCAACGAGACCGCCGTCGCCTGGCGCACCGTCATCGAGCGCCAGACCACCCACCCCGGCCCGGTCGGCCTGGCGCTCACCCGCCAGAACGTCCCGACCTTCGACCGCGAGGTCTACGCCTCCGCCGAGGGCACCGCGAAGGGCGGCTACATCCTGGCCGAGGCCTCCAACGGCGACCCGCAGGTGATCCTGCTGGGCACCGGCTCCGAGGTCCAGCTGGCCGTCCAGGCCCGCGAGGTCCTGGAGGCCGAGGGCATCGCCACCCGCGTGGTCTCGGTCCCGTCCTTCGAGTGGTTCCAGGAGCAGGACCAGGCCTACCGCGACAGCGTGCTGCCGCCGTCCGTCAAGGCCCGCGTCTCGGTCGAGGCCGGCATCGCCCAGGGCTGGCGCGAGCTGGTCGGCGACCACGGCCGGATCGTCTCGCTGGAGCACTTCGGTGCCTCCGCCGACTACAAGGTGCTGTTCGAGGAGTTCGGCCTGACCGCCGAGCGCGTGGTGGCCGAGGCCCACAACGCCCTGCGCTCCCTCGAAGCCGTCAACCGCTGACCCACCTCCGGGGCGCGGGGCCCCCCCCCCCCCCGCCCCCCGCCCCCCCCGTCGGACCCCCCAAACACCAGAAAAAATGACAGAAAACCCAAAAAAGAAACACAAAAGAGCC
>NZ_JBHVVI010000060.1:10427-15339 GCF_042883685.1 Kitasatospora sp. NPDC058190 | reverse complement strand
CCGGACACCCGCTGACCGCCGTGGTGCACGCCGCCGGCGTGGGGGGCGGCGGGGGCGGGGGGCCGCGGCCCCCCCCGCCGGGGGCCCCGCGGCCCCCTCTGACTACCCCACGAAGCAGAAGAAAAAGGGACTGAAGCACCATGACTGACGCACTGAAGCGCCTCAGCGACGAAGGCGTTGCGATCTGGCTGGACGACCTCAGCCGCACGCGGCTGAACTCCGGCAACCTGGCCGAGCTGGTGCAGAACAAGCACGTGGTGGGCGTCACCACCAACCCGACCATCTTCCAGAAGGCCATCGCCGGCAGCGGCGACACCTCCTACGACGGCCAGCTGCGCGACCTCGCCGTCCGCAAGGTCACCACCGACGAGGCGATCCGCATGATCACCACCTCGGACGTGCGCGACGCCGCCGACGTGCTGCGCCCGGTCTACGACGCCTCCAACGGCCGCGACGGCCGGGTCTCCATCGAGGTCGACCCGCGCCTGGCCCACGAGACCGCCCCGACCGTGGCCGAGGCCAAGCAGCTGTGGTGGCTGGTCGACCGCCCGAACGTCTTCATCAAGATCCCCGCCACCAAGGCCGGCCTGCCCGCCATCAGCGAGGTCATCGGCCTGGGCATCAGCGTCAACGTCACGCTGATCTTCTCCCTGGACCGCTACAAGGCCGTCATGGACGCCTACCTGACCGGCCTGGAGACCGCCAAGGCCAAGGGCCTGGACCTCTCCCAGATCGAGTCGGTCGCCTCCTTCTTCGTGTCCCGCGTGGACACCGAGATCGACAAGCGCCTGGACAAGATCGGCGGCGACGCCCGGAACCTGCGCTCCAAGGCCGCCCTGGCCAACGCCCGCCTCGCCTACCAGGCGTACGAGGAGGTCTTCGGCTCGGTCGACGGCAAGACCGCCGGCAGCGCCCGCTGGAAGGCCCTGGAGGCCGCCGGCGCCAAGCCGCAGCGTCCGCTCTGGGCCTCCACCGGTGTCAAGGACCCGGCCCTGCCGGACACCCTGTACGTCACCGAGCTGGTCGCCCCCGGCACCGTGAACACCATGCCCGAGGCCACCCTGGACGCCACCGGCGACCACGGCGTGGTCACCGGCAACACCATCGTCCCCAACTACGCCGACGCCAAGGCCGTCCTGGACGCCGTGGCGGCGGCCGGGGTGGACTACGACGACGTGGTCCAGGTCCTGGAGGACGAGGGCGTGCAGAAGTTCGAGCAGTCCTGGCAGGAGCTGCTCGACACCGTCACCGCCTCGCTGGCCTCCTTCGCCAGCGAGAAGTGACCCCCCGCTCACACAGCCAGCGCACGAAAGCGGAGCACACCAAGTGAGCACTGATTTCCCCGAGTTGACGCCGGAGTCGGACGCGGACGACCTCCCGCCCACCCCCGTCAACCCGCTTCGTGACCCTTCCGACCGGCGGCTCCCGCGCATCGCGGGGCCGTCCGGCCTGGTCATCTTCGGGGTCACCGGCGACCTGTCCCGCAAGAAGCTGATGCCGGCCATCTACGACCTGGCCAACCGCGGTCTGCTGCCGCCGGGCTTCTCCCTGGTCGGCTTCGCCCGCCGCGAGTGGGACGACGAGGACTTCGCCAAGGAGGTCCACGACGCGGTCAAGGAGCACGCCCGGACCCCGTTCCGGGAAGAGGTCTGGCAGCAGCTCGCCAAGGGCATGCGCTTCATCCACGGCACCTTCGACGACGACGACGCCTTCGACAAGCTCCGCGAGACCATCGAGGAGCTGGACAAGGCCCAGGGCACCGGCGGCAACTTCGCCTTCTACCTGTCCGTCCCGCCGAAGTTCTTCCCCACCGTCGTCCAGCAGCTCAAGAAGCACGGCCTGGCCGACCCGCCGCAGGGTTCCTGGCGCCGCGCCGTCATCGAGAAGCCCTTCGGCCACGACCTGGAGAGCGCCCAGGAGCTCAACAAGGTCGTCCACGAGGTCTTCCCCCGGGACGAGGTCTTCCGGATCGACCACTACCTGGGCAAGGAGACCGTCCAGAACATCCTGGCGCTGCGCTTCGCCAACCAGATGTTCGAGCCGATCTGGAACCGGTCGTACGTCGACCACGTGCAGATCACCATGGCCGAGGACATCGGCATCGGCGGCCGCGCCGGCTACTACGACGGCATCGGCGCCGCCCGGGACGTCATCCAGAACCACCTGCTGCAGCTGATGGCGCTCACCGCCATCGAGGAGCCGGCGTCCTTCCACCCGAAGGCGCTGGTGGCCGAGAAGCTCAAGGTGCTCAGCGCCGTCAAGCTCCCGGCCGACCTCGGCAAGCACACCGTGCGCGCCCAGTACGCGCCCGGCTGGCAGGGCGGCGAGGAGGTCGCCGGCTACCTGGACGAGGACGGCATCGACCCGGAGTCCAAGACCGACACCTACGCGGCCATCAAGCTGGAGATCAACAACCGCCGCTGGGCGGGCGTCCCGTTCTACCTGCGCACCGGCAAGCGGCTGGGCCGTCGGGTCACCGAGATCGCGGTGGTCTTCCAGCGCGCCCCGTACCTGCCGTTCGACTCCTACGCGACCGAGGAGCTGGGGCAGAACGCCCTGGTCATCCGGGTCCAGCCGGACGAGGGCGTGACGGTGCGGTTCGGCTCCAAGGTGCCGGGCACCTCCTTCGAGGTCCGGGACGTCACGATGGACTTCGCCTACGGCGAGTCCTTCACCGAGTCCAGCCCGGAGGCGTACGAGCGGCTCATCCTCGACGTGCTGCTCGGCGAGTCGAACCTGTTCCCGCGCCACCAGGAGGTCGAGCTCTCCTGGCAGATCCTCGACCCGATCGAGAAGTACTGGGACGCCCACGGCAAGCCGGCTCAGTACGCGGCGGGCACCTGGGGCCCCGCCGAGGCGGACGAGATGCTCGCACGAGACGGCAGGAGCTGGCGCCGGCCATGAAGATCGACCTGACCAACACGACGTCCAGCAAGATCAACGCCGCGCTGATGTCGGCGCGCCGGGCCAGCGGCTCCACCGCCGCCGGCATGGTGCTCACCCTGGTGATCGTGACCGACGAGGGCAGCGCCTACGACGCCCTCAAGGCCGCCAACGACGCCTCCCGCGAGCACCCGATGCGCACCCTCGCGGTGATCAAGCGCGCCGGGCGCTCGCCCCGGGCCCGCGCCGAGACCCGCCTGGACGCCGAGATCCTGGTCGGCTCCGACGCCGGCTCCGGCGAGACGGCCATCCTGCGCATGCACGGCGAACTCGTCGCGCACGCCCAGTCGGTGGTCCTGCCGCTGCTGCTGCCGGACGCCCCGACCGTCGTCTGGTGGCCGGACAACGCGCCGCTGCACCCGGCGCAGGACCCGCTGGGCTCGCTCGCCCAGCGCCGGATCACCGACGCGGTCACCGCCGAGTCCCCGGTCGGCCAGCTCGCCCAGCGGGCCGAGAGCTACGCCCCGGGCGACACCGACCTGGCCTGGACCCGGATCACCGGCTGGCGCTCGATGCTGGCCGCCGCGCTGGACCAGCGGCCGTCCCGGATCACCTCCGCGGTGGTCGAGGGCGAGTCCTACAACCCCAGCGTCGAGCTGCTCGGCCTGTGGCTCACCAACCGGCTGCACGTGCCGGTCGAGCGGGTCGTCACCGGCGGCCCGGGCATCACCGCGGTGCACCTGCGCACCAAGGACGGGGACATCACCCTGGACCGCCCGGACGGCCTGATGGGCACGCTCTCCATGCCCGGCTCGCCGGACCGCCAGGTGGCGCTCAAGCGGCGCGAGACCTCGGAGCTGATCGCCGAGGAGCTGCGCCGCCTGGACCCGGACGACATCTACGCGACGGCCGTGCGCACGCCCGTCGAGCGGCTGCACGAGCCCTCCACCGCCGAGATGGCGGCGGCCGAGGAGACTGCGGCCGAACAGGGAGGCGGCCAGGCGGTCGAGTCCCCGCTGGCCAACCCGGACCGGGTGACGGCCGACGCGGAGAAGAAGCCCTCCGCCAAGAAGGCCGCCGGCAAGCGCACCACCGCCAAGGAAGGCGCATGACCAACGCGATCCCGCAGCTGGTCGTCCACCGGGACAAGGAACTGATGGCCCAGGCGGCCGCGGCCCGGCTGATCACCCGGATCGTGGACGCCCAGGCCGCCCGCGGCACCGCCTCGGTGGTGCTCACCGGCGGCCGCAACGGCAACGCCCTGCTGGCCGCGATCGCCGCCTCCCCGGCGCGCGACGCGGTCGACTGGGGCCGGCTGGACCTCTGGTGGGGCGACGAGCGCTTCCTGCCCGCCGCCGACCCGGACCGCAACGCCGTCCAGGCCCGCGCCGAGCTGCTGGACGCCGTCCCGCTCGACCCGGCGCGGGTGCACCAGATGCCCGCCTCGGACGGGGTGGACGGCTCGGACGTGGAGGCCGCCGCAGCCCGCTACGCGGAGGAGCTGGCGAAGGCCGCCGGGCCGGGCGACCGGCTCGGCGTCCCGGCCTTCGACGTGCTGCTGCTCGGCGTCGGCCCGGACACCCACGTCGCCTCGCTCTTCCCCGAGCACCCGGGCGTGCGGGAGACCGAGCGGACCGTGATCGGCGTGCGCGGGGCCCCCAAGCCCCCGCCGACCCGGATCTCGCTCACCCTCCCGGCGATCCGGGCGGCCCGCGAGGTCTGGCTGCTGGCCGCCGGCGAGGACAAGGCGGGCGCGGTCGCGCTGGCCCTGTCCGGCCCCGGCGAGCTCCAGGCGCCCGCCTCCGGCGCGTACGGCCGCAGCCGCACCCTGTGGCTGCTGGACCGCGCCGCGGCGGAGCGGATCCCACCGCAGCTGTACCCGCCGGCCTCGGCATAACGGCCAACCGAGAAGGGGGGGCCCCCGCGGTGTCGGTGGGGCCCCACGTGTTGGGGGGCGGGGCGCGCGGTGGGGCGCCCGCGGGGCCCGCCGGCGCGTCAGCTATCGCCGCGCCGCGTGGCCCCCCCCCCG
>NZ_JBHVVI010000060.1:0-10417 GCF_042883685.1 Kitasatospora sp. NPDC058190 | reverse complement strand
CCCGGGGGTGGCGGCCCCGCGCGGCGCGGCCCGCCACCCCCCCCCCCCCCCCCCCGCCGCCCGCGCCAAACCCCCCACCCTACTGGGGCCCCCCCGTTGGTTGGGGGGCCCGCCCCTCTTCTTGGCGCTCGGCTCGCGAGTTGGCTCGCTCGCGGGTCCGGACTTCGCGTCAGATCTCGCCGCGCAGCTTGGCCAGCGCCTCGGCGAGGATCGCCTCGCCGTCGGCGTCGGTGCGCCGCTCACGGACGTAGGCGAGGTGGGTCTTGTACGGCTCGTTGCGCGAGGGCGCCGGCGGGTTGTGCTCGTCCTGCCCGGCCGGGAAGCCGCAGCGCGGGCAGTCCCAGGTGTCCGGGATGACGGCCTCGGCGGCGAAGCTGGGCCGGGTCTCGTGCTTGTTGGCGCACCAGAAGGAGATCCGGTTGCGCGGGGCGGACTCGCCGCGCTCGGCCTCCCCCATCGGGCCGGCCCCGACCCTGCTGCCACGGATGGCGTTGCCACTTGCCACGGTCTGACTCCCTGCGTGCTGGTGCGCCGACCCGCCGCGGTGCGCGTCGGTGGCGAAAGTCGTCCTAGTGTAAGCAGGACTTAAGCTTCCGCCACCATCGCCTCCGCCCCCGACCGTCCCAGGATAGGCGCTCGGGCGACGGGGCGTCAGGGTTGTGTCAGGCCTGGTTCTTGAACTTGAGGACCAGCCCCAGCACGATGATGCACGCGAACCAGCCGAGGCCGACCACGATGGTGATGCGGTCCAGGTTGCGCTCGGCCACCGCCGAACCGCCGCCGGTCGACATCGCGCCGCCGCCGAACATGTCCGACAGGCCGCCGCCCTTCCCCTTGTGCAGCAGCACCAGCAGGACCATCAACAGACTGAAGATGATCAGGGCAATCGAGAACCCGAGAACCACGACGGGACCAACTCTCTCGTATCTTCGGCGAAGGGGCCGGGCCGCGTACGGCGGTCCGGCCCCAAAGCCTACGTTGCTGCGGCGGCGTTAGCCTACTGCCTGCTCACGGTAGCGCACGATCTTGACGAACTCATCGGCGTCCAACGAGGCACCGCCGATCAGGCCGCCGTCAATGTCGGGCTTGGCCATCAGACCGGCCGCGCTCGACGACTTGACCGAACCGCCGTACAGCACGCGGACCTTGTCGGCCAGCTCGGCGTCGTACAGCTCGGCGATCCGCCGGCGGATGGCCGCGCAGACCTCCTGCGCGTCCTCCGGAGTGGCCACCTCGCCGGTGCCGATCGCCCAGACCGGCTCGTACGCGACCACGAGGGACTCGGCCTGCACGGCCGGGATGCCCTCCAGCGCGCCGTCCAGCTGGGCCAGGGTGTACTCGACGTGGGTGCCCGCCTTGCGGACCTCCAGCGGCTCGCCGATGCACAGGATCGGGGTGACCCCGGCCCGGTAGGCGGCCTTCACCTTGGCGTTGACGATCTCCTCGTTCTCGCCGTGGTACTGGCGGCGCTCCGAGTGGCCGATCACCGCGTAGGTGCACTGGAGCTTGGCCAGCATCGGGCCGGAGACCTCGCCGGTGTAGGCGCCGCCGTCGTGCTGCGAGATGTCCTGCGAGCCGTACTTGATCTTCAGCTTGTCGCCGAAGACCAGGGTCTGCACCGAGCGCAGGTCGGTGAACGGCACCAGGACGGCGACCTCGACGGCCTCGTAGTCCTTGTCGGCCAGCGCGAACGCCAGCTTCTGGGTGTGCTGGATGGCCTCGAGGTGGTTGAGGTTCATCTTCCAGTTGCCCGCCATCAGCGGGAGACGCTCAGTCATGGTTTTCAGTCCTCCAGAGCGGCGAGACCGGGGAGGGTCTTGCCCTCCAGGTACTCGAGGCTCGCGCCGCCGCCGGTCGAGATGTGTCCGAACGCGTTCTCGTCGAAGCCCAGGATCCGGACGGCCGCGGCGGAGTCGCCGCCGCCGACCACGGTGAACGCGCTGCTGTCGATCAGGGCCTGCGCGACGGCCTTGGTGCCGTTCGCGTAGTCCGGGTGCTCGAAGACGCCCATCGGGCCGTTCCAGAACACGGTGCCGGCGTCGGCCAGCTTCGCCGCGTACAGCTCGCGGGTCTTCGGGCCGATGTCCAGGCCCTCCTTGTCGGCCGGGATCGCGTCCGAGCCGACGAGGTCCGGGTTGGCCGGGGTCTTGCCCTTGAGGTCCGGGAACTCGGCGGAGACCAGGACGTCCACGGGCAGGACGAACTCGACGCCGCGCTTCTCGGCCTCGGCCAGGTACTCCAGGCACGTCGGGATCTGGTCGGCCTGCAGCAGCGAGATGCCGACCTCGTGACCCTTGGCCTTGAGGAAGGTGTACGCCATGCCGCCGCCGATCAGGATCCGGTCGGCCTTCTTCAGCAGGTTGTCGATCACGCCGAGCTTGTCGGACACCTTGGCGCCGCCGAGCACGACGACGTAGGGGCGCTTGACGTCCTCGGTGAGCTTCTTCAGCACACCGACCTCGGTGGCGATCAGGTCGCCGGCGGCGTGCGGCAGGAGCTTCGGCAGGTCGTAGACCGAGGCGTGCTTGCGGTGCACGGCGCCGAAGCCGTCGCCCACGTACAGGTCGGCCAGGGCGGCCAGCTGCTCGGCGAAGGCCTTGCGCTCGGCGTCGTCCTTGCTGGTCTCACCGGCGTTGAAGCGCAGGTTCTCCAGCAGCACGACCTCGCCGTCGGCCAGCGCGGCAACGGCGGCCCCGGCGCTCTCGCCCACGGTGTCGGCGGCGAAGGTGACGCTCGTGCCGAGGATCTCGCCGAGCCGCGTGGCGACCGGGGCGAGCGAGAACTTCGGGTCCGGCTCGCCCTTGGGGCGGCCGAGGTGGGAGGCGACGACGACCTTGGCGCCACGCTCCAGGAGCTTGGCGATGGTCGGCGCGACGGCGCGGATCCGGCCGTCGTCGGTGATCGTCTCGCCGTCCAGCGGGACGTTCAGGTCGGCGCGCACGAAGACGCGCTTGCCGGCGACGTCCAGGTCTTCGATGGTCTTCACTGGTTCTTCGGTCTCCCGGGGAGATGGTTGATGCGCAGAGGCGGCACGGCGCAGGGGCCGCCTGAGAAGTCCTTGTACGCGGAGCGAGGGCCCGGTCGGCTCAGTATCGCCGTCCGGGCCCTCGCCCCTACATCACGTCAGCTCCCACTGCGTCAGAGCTGCTCACCGACGAGGGCGGTCAGGTTGACGAGGCGGTTGGAGTAGCCCCACTCGTTGTCGTACCAGCCGAGCACCTTGACCTGGTTGCCCTGGACCATGGTGAGCTGGGAGTCGAAGATGCAGGAGGCCGGGTCGTTGACGATGTCCGAGGAGACGATCGGGTCCTCGGTGTAGGCCAGGATGCCCTTGAGCGGGCCCTCCGCGGCCTTCTGGAAGGCGGCGTTGACCTCGTCCTTGGTGACCTCGCGCTCCAGGGTGACGACCAGGTCCGTGATGGAGCCGGTCGGGACCGGGACGCGCAGCGAGGTGCCGTCCAGCTTGCCCTTCAGCTCCGGCAGGACCAGGGCGGTCGCCTTGGCGGCACCGGTCGAGGTCGGGATGATGTTCTGCGAGGCCGCACGAGCACGGCGCAGGTCCTTGTGCGGGAAGTCCAGGGTCACCTGGTCGTTGGTGAACGCGTGGACGGTGGTCATCAGACCCTTGACGATGCCGAAGCTCTCGTTCAGCACCTTGGCCATCGGCGCCACGCAGTTGGTGGTGCAGGAGGCGTTGGAGATGATGTCGTGCTTGGCGGCGTCGTACTTGTCGTCGTTGACGCCCATGACGATGGTGACGTCCTCGTCGGTGGCGGGCGCCGAGATGATGACCTTCTTCGCGCCGGCGGCGAGGTGCTTCTTCGCGGCCTCGGCCTTGGTGAAGATGCCGGTGGACTCGACGACGATGTCGGCGCCCAGGGCGGCCCACGGCAGGTTGGCGGGGTCACGCTCGGCGGTCACCTTGAAGGTGCGGCCGTCGACGGTGATGCTGTCCTCGGTGTGCGAGACCGTGCCCGGGAAGGTGCCCAGGGTGGTGTCGTACTTGAGCAGGTGAGCCAGGGTCTTCGTGTCGGTGAGGTCGTTGACACCGACGATCTCGATGTCCGCGCCCTGGGCCTTGACCGCGCGGAAGAAGTTGCGGCCGATGCGGCCGAAGCCGTTGATGCCTACCCGGATCGTCACGAACCGATCTCCTCGTTAGGTACGCCGGCGTGAAGCCGACGGGGATGAGATTTGGGAAGTCCCCGACCGCCTATGACCCTACCCCTCCCGACGCGACGAGGGCACATCGCGCCACCTCGTGAGACTTGGCGTGGCGCACCCTAAACCCGATTTCAGGCCGTCCGGCCTTGACCCGGCGGGCAGTTGGTCGCGAGCCAGTGGTCTCTACCAATTCGGGAGTTCCGGGCCGGCCCGGAAACGACTGCGGCCGGTGCCCGTCATCCGGACACCGGCCACTGATATTCGCCTGTTACTCGCCCGCTCGTCTCCGAGTCAAAGGGGCGGGAGCTCTCACGGAGCGTGATCGTCAGTTGAGCGCCATCTCGTCGGTCAGGTTGGCCTCGGTGCTCGGCAGGCCGAGCTCGGCGGCGCGCTTGTCGGCCATCGCCAGCAGTCGGCGGATCCGGCCGGCCACCGCGTCCTTGGTCAGCGGCGGGTCGGCGAGCGCGCCCAGCTCCTCCAGCGAGGCCTGCTTGTGCTGCATCCGCAGCTGGCCGGCCGCGGCCAGGTGCTCGGGCACCTCCTCGCCGAGGATCTCCAGCGCGCGCTGCACCCGGGCGCCGGCCGCCACCGCGGCGCGGGCCGAGCGGCGCAGGTTGGCGTCGTCGAAGTTGGCCAGGCGGTTGGCGGTGGCCCGGACCTCCCGCCGCATCCGCCGCTCCTCCCAGGCGAGCACCGACTCGTGCGCGCCGAGGCGGGTCAGCAGCGCGCCGATCGCGTCGCCGTCGCGGATCACCACCCGGTCCACGCCGCGCACCTCACGGGCCTTGGCCGGGATGCCGAGCCGACGGGCCGCGCCGACCAGGGCGAGGGCGGCCTCGGAGCCGGGGCAGGTGATCTCCAGCGAGGAGGAGCGGCCCGGCTCGGTGAGCGAGCCGTGCGCCAGGAAGGCCCCGCGCCAGGCCGCCTCGGCGTCGCAGGTGGCACCGGAGACGACCGCCGGGGGCAGGCCCCGGATCGGGCGCCCGCGGCCGTCCACCAGTCCGGTCTGGCGGGCGAGCAGCTCGCCGTCCTTGACCACCCGGACCACGAAGCGGCTGCCGCGCCGCAGCCCGCCGGGGGCCATCACCACGAGGTCGGAGGAGTGCCCGAAGATCTCCAGCAGGTCCTTGCGCAGCCGCCGTGCCGCCGCCCCGGTGTCCAGCTCCGCCTCGATCACGATGCGGCCGCTCACGATGTGCAGTCCGCCCGCGAACCGCAGGATCGCCGACACCTCCGCCTTGCGACAGCAGGCCCGGGTGACCGGGAGCCGGCTGATCTCGTCCTTCACCGCTGGAGTCATCGCCATGGCCCGATCCTTCCATGTGTCCGGAAAATCCGGTCGTACGCGGCTGCCAACAGCTCCGGGTCGTGTCGCGGGGTGCCGTCGGTGCGGGCCACCGTGCCGAGCACCAGAGCGGCGCCCATCCGTTCGGCGGCCTTCTCCAAACCGGCCAGGTCGGCCTGGCCGAAGGCGCCGCCCGAGACGGCGCGCTCGTCCACCAGGATCGCATCCACGGCGAGCTCCGGAGCGTGGTCGGCGATGACCTCCAGGTGACGCTGCGGGGTGAAGCCCTCGGTCTCCCCGGGCTGCGGGGCCAGGTTGAGGGTGAGCAGTCGGCGGGCGCGGGTCTCGACCAGCGCCTTGGCCAGCTCGGGCACCAGCAGGTGCGGCAGCACGCTGGTGAACCAGGAGCCGGGGCCGAGCACCACCCAGTCCGCCTCGCGGACCGCCGTGACCGCCTCCGGGACGGCCGGCGGCTCGTCCGGCAGCAGCCGGATCGACTGCACGGTGCCGGGGGTGACGGCCACGTTGGCCTGGCCGCGGACGGCCGAGACCTCGGCGGGGCGGGCCGGGTCGTGGCCGCGAACGCTCGCCTCGATGTCCAGCGGCACCGCCGACATCGGCAGCACCCGGCCCTGGACGTTCAGCAGCCGGCCGACCCAGTCCAGCGCCGCCACCGGGTCGCCGAGCTTCTCCCAGAGCGCCACGATCAGCAGGTTGCCGACCGCGTGCCCGCCCAGCTCGCCGTTGCCGGTGAAGCGCTGCTGGATCACCTCGGACCAGGTGCGGCCCCAGTCGTCGTCCCCGCACAGCGCGGCCAGCGCCTTGCGCAGGTCGCCGGGCGGCAGCACCCCCAGCTCCTCGCGCAGTCGGCCGCTGGAGCCGCCGTCGTCGGCGACGGTGACCACGGCGGTGAGGTCGCTGGTGAGCCGGCGCAGCGCGGACAGCGAGGCCGACAGGCCCTGGCCGCCGCCGAGCGCGGTGATCCGGGGGGCCGGATTGGCCCGGGCGGGACTACTGCGCGGACGGCCCGGCGCCGGGCTGCCCGCCCGTTCGCCGGCCCTGCTCTGCGGCTGTCGCCCGGGCACATATCCCGCCACACTCACCTCGCGTTCCTCGGCCCCGCCACCGGCTCCGCCGGGGGCCCGGCAGGGAAGGCGGCGGTTACTCCCGTCCCATGTCACGGTGGACGAGCACCGTCTCGACTCCGTCGGCGATGAGACGCTTGGTCAGACGCTCGGACATGGCGACGCTACGGTGCTTGCCACCGGTGCAGCCTACGGCAAGCGTCATGTAGCGCTTCCCCTCCCGCCGGTAGCCCTCGGTAACGATCCGGAGGAGCTCGGCGTAGCCGTTCAGGAACTCGTTGGCCCCGGGCTGCTGGAACACGTAGTCGGCGACGTCCGCGTCGGTGCCGGTCCGGGCCCGCAGCTCGGGCACCCAGTGCGGGTTGGGCAGGAAGCGGCAGTCCACCACGAGGTCGGCGTCGACCGGCAGGCCGTACTTGAAGCCGAAGGACATCACGGTGGCGCGCAGCTCGGGCTCGTCGTGGTCGGCGAACTGGGCGTCCAGCTTGGCGCGCAGCTGGTGCACGTTGAGGTTGGAGGTGTCGATCACCAGGTCGGCCTCGCCCCGCAGGTCGCGCAGCAGGTCGCGCTCCTGGGCGATGCCGTCGACGATCCGGCCGTCGGCCTGCAGCGGGTGCGGGCGGCGCACGCTCTCGAAGCGGCGCACCAGCGCCTCGTCGGAGGAGTCCAGGAAGACCACCCGGAGGCGGACGCCGCGCTTCTCCAGCTCGTCCAGCGAGGTGAGCAGGTCGTCGAAGAACTGGCGGCCGCGGACGTCCACGACCACGCCGATCCGGGCGACGTTGCCCTGGGAGCGGGCGCCCAGGTCGACCATGGTGGGGATCAGGGCCGGCGGCAGGTTGTCCACCACGAACCAGCCGAGGTCCTCCAGGCACTTCGCGGCGGTGGAGCGGCCGGCTCCGGACATACCGGAGATGATCACCAGCTCCGGCGCGTTCTCGGCCACGTCTGACACGGTCACTTCGGTTCCCCGCTCTCGGTCTTTCTGCTGGGGAGAACGCGCACGGCACGGCCGCCCTTCTCCGTCCCGGGCAGGCGGGCGGAGTCGGGGCGCGCCGGCAGACGGGCGGCGTCGGCCGTCATGGCGTCTCCTGGGATGGTGCGGTCTGGGGTGCTGCGGCCACCGGCTCGGCAGCCTGTTCGGCCCCGTCCTCGATGATCTCGCCGGTCGCGGTGTTGACCGCGGGTGCGGCGGGTGTACGGGACGACAACGCCGCCGCAACAGTCTCCGCGGTGCGGCGTCCGATGCCGGGTACCGCGCAGAGTTCGTCGACGGTGGCGGCCCGGAGCTTCTTCAGCGAGCCGAAGTGCTTGAGCAGCGCCTGGCGGCGAGTCTCGCCGAGGCCCGGGACGGAGTCCAGTTCCCCGGCGGTGAGTCGCTTGGAACGCTTGTTGCGCTGATAGCTGATCGCGAAGCGGTGGGCCTCGTCGCGGACCCGCTGGAGCAGGTAGAGGCCCTCGCTGGAGCGCGGCAGTACGACCGGGTCGTCCTCGCCGGGCAGCCAGACCTCCTCCAGTCGCTTGGCCAGGCCGCACAGTGCGACGTCGTCGATGCCGAGCTCGTCCAGGGCGCGCTTGGCGGCGGCGACCTGCGGCTGGCCGCCGTCGACCACCAGCAGCTGCGGCGGGTAGGCGAAGCGCTTGGGGCGGCCCTCCTCGTCCCGGGCGCCGGTTCCGGCCTCGGGCTCCTCCTCGGGGACGGCCCACTCGCCGGTCTGCTCCCGCTCCTGGAGGTAGCGGCGGAAGCGGCGGCTGATCACCTCGTGCATCGAGCGGACGTCGTCCTGGCCCTCGAAGCCCTTGATCTGGAACCGCCGGTACTCGCTCTTGCGGGCCAGGCCGTCCTCGAAGACGACCATCGAGGCGACCACGTCCTCGCCCTGGAGGTGGGAGATGTCGTAGCACTCGATCCGCAGCGGGACGGAGTCCAGCTCCAGCGCGTCGGCGATCTCCTGCAGGGCGCGGCTGCGGGTGGTGAGGTCGGAGGCGCGCTTGGTCTTGTGCAGCGCCAGCGCCTGCTGGGCGTTGCGCTGCACGGTGGCCATCAGGTCCTTCTTGTCGCCGCGCTGCGGGATGCGCAGGTCGACCTGGCTGCCGCGCAGGGCGCTGAGCCAGTCCTTTATCGGGGCGGCCGGCTCGGGCAGGGCGGGGACCAGCACCTCGCGCGGGACGTTCTCGTTGCCTCCGCCGTAGAGCTGCTGGAGGGCGTGCTCGACCAGGCCGGCAGTATCGACGTCCTCGACCTTGTCGGTGACCCAGCCGCGCTGGCCGCGCACCCGGCCGCCGCGGACGTGGAAGATCTGCACGGCGGCTTCGAGTTCGTCCTCGGCCACGGCCAGCAGGTCGGCGTCGGTGGCGTCGGCGAGCACGATGGCGTTCTTCTCCATCGCGCGCTTGAGGGCGCCGATGTCGTCCCGCAGCCGGGCCGCCTTCTCGTACTCCATCTCCGCGGCCGCCTCCTGCATCTGCTCTTCCAGCCGGCGCAGGTAGTTGCCGGTGCGCCCGGCCATGAAGTCGCAGAAGTCCTCGGCCAGCGCCCGGTGTTCGTCCGCCGAGACCTTGCCGACGCAGGGCGCGGCGCACTTGCCGATGTAGCCCAGCAGGCAGGGCCGGCCGACCTGTCGGGCGCGCTTGAACACGCCGTTGGAGCAGGTGCGGACGGGGAAGACGCGCAGCAGCAGGTCGACCGTCTCGCGGATCGCCCAGGCGTGCCCGTACGGGCCGAAGTAGCGCACGCCCTTCTTGTGCGCCCCGCGCATCACCTGGACCCGCGGGTACTCCTCGTTGAGGGTGACGGCGAGTTCCGGATAGCTCTTGTCGTCGCGGTACTTGACGTTGAACCGCGGGTCGAACTCCTTGATCCAGGAGTACTCCAGCTGGAGCGCCTCGACCTCGGTGCCGACCACGGTCCACTCCACCGAGGCGGCGGTGGTGACCATGGTCGCGGTGCGCGGGTGCAGGCCGGCCAGGTCCTGGAAGTAGGACGACAGGCGCGGGCGCAGGCTCTTGGCCTTGCCGACGTAGATGACCCGGCCGTGGGCGTCACGGAACTTGTAGACGCCCGGGGAGGTCGGGATCGCGCCCGGCGCCGGGCGGTAGGTGCTCGGGTCAGCCATGAGTCCACCGTACCGAGTGCGGTCGGGGCCGCGGGGGCAAGATCAATCGAGAGGCGCTCAACTGCTTCAGCTCGGGGTGACCTTGAGGTTCCCGCCCTCGACCGTGACGGTGTAGGCGGGCAGCGGGCTGGGGGCCGGGCCGTCCTGCACCGCGCCGTCGGCGATGCCGAACCGGCTGCCGTGGCAGGGGCACTGGATCTGCTCCTTGGCGACCTGGTCCACGATGCAGCCGGCGTGGGTGCACTTGGCGCTGAAGGCCTTGTACTGGCCCGCCGTCGGCTGGGTGACCACGATCTTCTGCTCGCGGAAGACCTTGCCGCCGCCCTCCGGGATCGCCGAGGCCGGGCCGAGGTCCACCGGGCCCTTGGGGGCGCTGCTGGAGGCGGAGGAGCCGGCGGAGGAGCTGCAGCCGGTGACCGCCACGGTGCCACCGGCCGCCAGGACGGCCGCGGCCCCGCAGAGCAGGGTGCGGCGGGAGGTGGCGGGGCTGGTCTCGGGGGCCTCGGACATCGGTGCGCTCCTGGCGGTTCGACTGCGGGACGGGCCACGGCTCGGTGGGCCCGTGGAAGTCTATGCGGCACGCGCCCCGCCGCTCCCGGGGTGGGAGCGGCGGAGCGCGATCCGGCCTACTTCTTGGCGGCGGCCCGCTTGCGCGGCGCCTTCTTGGCGGGGGCGGCGACCGGGGCGTCCGCGAAGTCGCTCGGCAGGATGTCCCGCAGGAACTTGCCCGTGTGGCTCTCCGGGACGGCCGCGATCTGCTCCGGGGC
>NZ_JBHVVI010000059.1:0-57968 GCF_042883685.1 Kitasatospora sp. NPDC058190 | reverse complement strand
TCCGTACGCGAACTCGGCCAGACCGTCGTCATGGTCACCCACGACCCCGTCGCCGCCTCCTACGCCGACCGCGTCGTCTTCCTCGCCGACGGCCGCATCGTCGACGAACTCCTCGCCCCCACCGCCGACACCGTCCTGGACCGCATGCGCCGCTTCGACGCCAAGGGCCGAACCAGCTGAGGCGACACCCAGCCAGGGCTCGACAGCCCGGCCACCCGCTCCACCGAAGCCACCCGTCCCACGAGCAACCCCAGGACTGACACCTCCTCATGTTCCGCACCGCACTACGCAACGTGCTGGCCCACAAGGGCCGCCTACTGATGACGGCGCTGGCCGTCATGCTCGGCACCGCCTTCGTGGCCGGTACGCTCGTCTTCACCGACACGCTCGGCAGCGCGCTCAGGTCCCAGAACTCCAAGAGCTACACCGACATCACCGTCACGGTCAGCGACCGGGAGGCCGTCGGCCGCGCCTACGACCACGGCAGCAGGGCCCACAACGGCCCGACCCTCACCGAGGACACCCGCAAGGCCGTCGCGGCGCTGCCCGGCGTGGCCGACGTGCGCGGGGTGGTCAGCGGCTTCGCCGGCATCGCCGACAAGAAGGGCGCGCTGATCGGCAACGGCTTCTCCACCACCGGCACCAACTACGTGCCGGGCGCCGACGGCACCGACCAGCGCTACCCGCTGGTCGAGGGGCGCGGCCCGAAGAACGCCACCGAGATCGCACTGGACGCCAAGACCGCCGAGAAGGGCGGCTACAAGGTCGGCGACACCGTCCGGGTAGCCGTCAACGGCCCGGTGATGGAGCTCAAGCTCACCGGCACCCTGCGCACCAACGACCCGCGTGTGGTGGCCGGCGGCTCGCTGGCCGCGTTCGACAGCGCCACCGCCCAGCAGCTCTATCTGAGCCCGGGCCGCTTCGGCGGGCTGGACGTCAAGGCCAAGCCCGGCACCGACGACTCCGCGCTGCTCGCCGCCGTCAAGCAGACCGTCCCGCACGGCGACAACCTCGACGCCAGGACCGGCCGCGAACTGGCCGACGAGCAGGACCGGATGATCCAGCAGGGCACCAAGGGCATGAGCACCGCCCTGCTGGTCTTCGCGGGCATCGCGCTCTTCGTCGGCATCTTCATCATCGCCAACACCTTCACCATGCTGGTCGCCCAGCGCACCAAGGAGCTGGCCCTGCTGCGCGCCATCGGCGCCAGCCGCAAGCAGATCACCCGCTCCGTCAAGATCGAGGCGGCGCTGGTCGGCCTGACCGCGTCGGTGGCCGGTCTGGTGGCCGGCATCGGCATCGCCGCCGGATTCAAGGCGCTGCTCAACGGCCCGATGGACGCCAACCTGCCGGACGGCCCGCTGATCGTCGCACCGACCACGGTGGTCGCCGCGATCGCGGTCGGCGTGCTGGTGACGCTGCTGGCCGCCTGGCTGCCCGCCCGCCGGGCCTCCCGGATCGCGCCGGTGGCGGCGATGAGCTCGGCCGAGCAGCCCGCCACCCAGAAGAGCCTGGTGGTCCGCAACACCATCGGCCTGCTGTTCGCCCTGGCCGGCGTGGCCGCGCTGGTCGCGGGTGCGTCGAGCAAGGAGGTCAAGCTGGTCGGGGCCGGCGCGGGCGCGCTGCTGATCGGCGTGTTCGTGCTGACCCCGCTGCTGTCGCGGCCGCTGATCGCACTGTTCGCCCCGCTGCTGCGCGGGTTGTACGGCACCCCGGGCCGGCTGGCCAAGGAGAACGCGATCCGCAACCCGCGCCGCACCGCCGCCACCGCCTCGGCGCTGACCATCGGCGTCACCCTGATCACCGCGCTGACCGTGGTCGGTGCCTCGGTGAACAAGGCCGTGGACAAGGCGACCGCGAGCGACCTCAAGGCCGACTTCACGGTCACCATGCAGAACTTCTCGATGCTCTCCCCCGAGGTCGCCGCCCAGATCGCCAAGGCGCCCGGCGTCAGCGCGATGAGCGTGGAGCGCACCGTCCCGGTGACAATCGGCGCGAACGGCGCGGACAGCTCGCACGGCGCAGACGGCGCGGACGGCGCGGACACCGAGTGGCTGACGGCGGTGGACGGCGCGACCATCGACCAGCTGGCCACCGTCAAGGTCAAGGAGGGCGCCGCGGACGCCCTCAAGCAGGGCAAGATGCTGGTCAACTCCGGCTCCTCCGGGCGCACCCGCTACAAGGTCGGCGACACGCTTGCCGTCACCTACCCGGACGGCACCAAGGGCTCGCTGACCGTCGGCGGCGTGCTGGAGTCCAGCACCTCGCTGACCGGGATCGTCGCCCCCGACGCCGTCGTCGGCCCGCACGCGGCACCCGGCACCGGTCCGAACCGGGTCCTGGTGAAGGGCACCGACGGTCCGACCGGGAAGCTGAAGCAGGCGCTGCGCGACGCGACCGGTGGCAACCCGCTGATCGCCGTCAAGGGCGAGAAGGACATCAAGGCGGAGAACCGCCAGATCGTCACCGGCATCCTGAACATGATGTACGGGCTGCTCGGGATGTCCGTGGTGATCGCGGTGCTCGGCGTCGTCAACACCATGGCGATGTCGGTCTTCGAGCGCCGCCGGGAGATCGGCATGCTGCGGGCGATCGGCCTGGACCGGCTCGGCATCCGCCGGATGGTCCGGCTGGAGTCTCTGCTGATCGCGCTGTTCGGCGGGCTGGTCGGCGTCGTCCTCGGCATCGTGGTCGCCTGGGCAGGCCTGCGCACCCTGGCGGACACCTTCAAGGGCATCACCACCGAGGTGCCACCGCTGCAGATCCTCGGCTTCCTGCTGGCGGCCGCCGTGGTCGGCCTGGTGGCCGCCCTCTGGCCCGCCTACAAGGCTGCGAAGATGGACATCCTGGGCGCCATCAAGAGCGAGTAGCGCGGCTGGTACGGAGCCCCGGACGGTACGCCGTCCGGGGCTCCGGTGCGTCACGGACCAGTGCGGCGACGGTTCGTCGGGGGCGTGTGCGAGCATCGGTGCGCAGGATCGGTGCGTCGCGAGGGGGTTGGCCATGGAGTCGAGCCGGATCACGGGCGAGGGCCCGGACGGCCGCCAGCACGTCATGCGGATCACCCGGGGCTACGGCGACGTCCGTCACGTGAAGTGCGAGACCTGCGGCTACCGCAGGCAGGCCGTGTTCTCCGCCCGGGCCAAGGCCGAGGAGCACCTGTCGTCCGACCACGGCGCGGACGGGTTCCGGCAGGAGTTCAGCCCGGCGCCGATCATCCTCGGGGTCATCGGGTTCATCGTATTCGTCATCGGCCTGGCGGTGCTGCGCCCCGGCCACTGACCAGTGCGCGGCACGCACGCGACCGCCCCGCGCGGCGGGTGCCGGGCGGGGCGGGCTACGGGGAAATGCTGGGTCAGGCGGCCGACTTGGCGGTGACCGGCAGGGCGGGCTTGGCCTTGTTGCCGCCGAACAGGTTGAAGAAGACGGCCAGGGTCGGCAGCAGGTAGAGCAGCCAGACCACCAGCTGCAGCACCGTCGGGTCCGGCTGGAAGTTGAACACGCCCTTCAGCAGGGTGCCGTACCAGCTGTCCTTGGGGATGGTGCTGGAGATGTCGAAGGCCAGGCTGTGCAGGCCGGGCAGCCAGCCGGCCTCCTGCAGGTCGTGCACGCCGTAGGCGAGCACGCCGGCCGCGACCACGACCAGCATCGCGCCGGTCCAGGTGAAGAACTTCGCCAGGTTGATCTTCAGCGCGCCCCGGTAGAACAGCCAGCCGAGCACCACCGAGGTGAGCAGGCCGAGCGCGGCGCCGACCAGCGGGTTCCAGCCGTCGTCGGTGGCCTGTACCGCCGACCAGATGAACAGCGCGGTCTCCAGGCCCTCGCGGCCGACCGCCAGGAAGGAGGTGACCACCAGGGCCGTCGTGCCCATCGCGATCGCCGCGTCCAGCTTGCCGTGCAGCTCGGTCTTCAGGTGCCGGGCGGTGCGCCGCATCCAGAACACCATCCAGGTCACCAGCCCGACCGAGATGATCGACAGCGAACCGCCGAGCGCCTCCTGGGCCTCGAAGGTCAGCTGCGAGGAGCCGAACTGCAGCACCGCGCCGAAGACCATCGAGAGCACCACGGCCGAGCCGACGCCGAGCCACACCGGCGGCAGCTTGTCCCGGCGGTCGGTCTTGACCAGGTAGGCGATCAGGATGCAGACGACCAGGCTGGCTTCGAGGCCTTCGCGCAGGCCGATCAGGTAGTTGCCGAACACGGCTGACTCCTCAGGGTGGTAGGGGCGGGTGACATCAGCCGAACAGGGCCTGGCCCCACCACTCCCCCGGCTTGCGCACGCCCGCCGGGCAGGCGAAGTGGGCGGAGCCGACGTGCTGGATGTACTCGTTGAGCTTGTCCGAGCCCGCGAGCCGCTGCTGTAGCGGCACGAAGGCCTTGCGGGTGTCCCGCTGGTAGGCGAGGAAGAACAGCCCGGCGTCCAGACGGCCGAGGCCGTCGGTGCCGTCGGTGAAGGAGAAGCCGCGGCGCAGGATCATCAGGCCGTTGTTGGCGTCCGGGTGGGCCAGGGCGACGTGCGAGGTCGCGGGCATCGCCTTGAGGTCGGGGGCGTCGTGCTCCTTGGCCCTGCCGTAGGGGGCTCCCTCGCCCTTGGTGCGGCCGAAGGTGTCCTCCTGCTCCTTGAGCGAGGTGCGGTCCCAGGTCTCGATGTGCATCCGGATCCGCCTGGCCACCAGGTAGGAGCCGCCGGTCATCCACTCCGGGCCGTCGCCGGGGACGGCCCAGACGTGCTCGGAGAGCTTCGCGGTGTCGGTGCCCGCGATGTTGTGGGTGCCGTCCTTGAACCCCATCAGGTTGCGCGGGGTCTGCGCGTCCGGCGTGGTGGAGGAGGTCTTGCCGAAGCCCAGCTGGGACCAGCGGATGCTGACGGTGCCCATGCCGATCCGGGCGAGGTTGCGGATCGCGTGCACGGCGACCTGCGGATCGTCGGCGCAGGCCTGGACGCAGATGTCGCCGCCGCTGCGCAGCGGGTCGAGCTTGTCGCCCTTGAAGTTCGGCAGGTCGATCAGGGCCTCGGGGCGCCGGGCCTTGAGGCCGAAGCGGTCGGTGCCGTCCTTCTCGAACAGGCCGGGCCCGAAGCCGACGGTGAGGGTGAGCCGGGAGGCGGGCAGGCCCATGGCCTCGCCGGTGTCGTCCGGCGGTGCCTCGGGCAGGCCGCTCGCCGCGCCGGTCCCGACCTCGCGGCCGCCGGTCATCGCGGCGGCCGCCTTGGTCCACTCCTTGAGCAGCTTGACCAGGGATTCCCGGGTGGCCGTCTCGGAGACGTCGAAGGCCGCGAAGTGCAGCCGGTCCTGGACCGGGGTGGCGATGCCCGACTGGTGCTCGCCGTAGAAGGGCACCTCGGCGCCGGTGGCCGTGCCCGGCGCGGGGGCCGGCTCGTCGTCCTGCCGGCTGGCGGCGGCGACCGAGCCGACGGCGGCGGCGCCGAGCGCGACGCCCGCGCCGGCCCAGCCGATGACGGCGCGTCGGCTGACCGCGCCCCGGTTGTCTGTGGCGGCAGCGGCCGGCGTGCCGTTCCGCTTCTCGTTCTCGGCGTCCATCGGCGGGCTGGCCCTTCTCACTCTTGCTGAACTGCGTTGTCGCTGGATCGCCGGGGCCACGGCCCCGGCGCGGGGGAACTGCTACCGGCGGCCGGTCACTTGACGACCACGGCGGCGGCCAGCTTCGACAGCGGCTCGCCCAGCGAGTTGACCGCGTCGGAGAAGGTCTTGCGCTCGGCGTCGGCGACCTTGTCGTAGGGGGTGAAGGTGCCGTCGGCCTGCTTGTACTTGGCGAGCAGGACGTTGATCGCGGCGAACTCGGAGTCGAGGGTCTTGGCCAGCTCCGGGTCCTTCTCGGCGGCGACCGGCTTCAGCAGCTCGTAGGCCTTCTGGGCACCCTCGACGTTGGCCTGGAAGTCGGCCAGGTCGGTGTGGCTGTAGCGGTCCTCCTCGCCGGTGATCTTGTTGGTGGCGACCTCGTCCAGGAGTTCCTTGGCGCCGTTGGCCATGCTGGTCGCGGTGATCTCGGCGGAGGGGATCTTCTGCTGCCAGTCCTTGAGGTCGTTGACCAACTGGTCGGCGAGCTTCTTCTCGTCGTCGCCGATCCTGGCGTCGGCCCACAGGGCCTTCTCCAGCCGGTGCCAGCCGGTCCACTGCTGGCCCTGCTCCAGCTTGTCCTCGCGGGTGTCGGTCTTGGGGTCGACGTCCCCGAAGCTCTCGGCGACCGGCTCGGTGCGCTCCCAGCCGGTGCGCGAGGGAGCGTACAGCGACTTGGCCTTCGCCAGGTCGCCGGCCTTGATCGCGTCGGCGAAGGCCTGGACGGCCGGGACGGTGGCGTCGGCCTGCTCCTGGGCGTACGTGCGGTAGGCGTCGACGGCGGCAGCCAGGCGCGGGTCGGCGGGGGCGGAGCTGCCGCCCTCGCCGGTCACGGTGATCTTCTGCCGGATGCCGTCACCGACCATGCCGGGCTTGCAGGCGACCTCGTAGGAGCCGGCCTTGATCTCGGCGTTGATGGTGGCCTTGGTGCCGGGGCCGATGTTCTCGCGCTCGGTGACGATCTTGTCGCCGGCGGCGTAGACGTAGACCTCGGTGGTCTTGGAGCCCTTGTTGCTGATGTCCAGGACCACGTGGCCGGCCGGGAAGCTGGTCCTGGAGACCTCGCAGGCGGTGTCGGTGGCGTTCACCTTGACCGCGTCCGCACCGCCCGCCTTGTCGTCCTTCTTCGACGCGCAGCCGGCCAGGGTGGCGGTCGCCACGGCGAGGGTGAGCAGCACGGCTGCGGTGGAACGGCGGCGGGCGGGCATGGGGGCTCCAACGGAAAAGGGCATGGGGGTGCCAAGGCCGGGTAAAGCACCGGCCAGGCCGGCGCCTCCTTTTTAGCTAAGGCATACCTTACGTAAGAAGTCTTTACCGTTGATACCCGCCCCCCTCGAACCCCGCTCGAAGCGTTACCTCCCCGGGGTGCGGCGGGCGGCGGCACGGGCCGTCCAGCGGCCCTCGTGACGGGAGATCCGGATCGGGTGGCCGAAGGTCTCGCTGATCAGCCCGGTGGTCATCACCTCGTCCACCGGCCCGGCCGCCACGCACTCCCCGGCGCGCAGCAGCAGGGCGTGGGTGGTGCTCTCCGGCAGTTCCTCCAGGTGGTGGGTGACCAGCACGCTGGCCAGCTCGGGGTGCTGGTGGCGCAGCAGGTCCAGGCTGTCCAGGAGCAGTTCGCGGGCGGTCAGGTCCAGCCCGGTGGCGGGTTCGTCGAGCAGCAGCAGCCGGGGGCTGGGCATCAGGGCACGGGCGATCAGGGCCCGGCCCCGCTCGCCCTGGGAGAGGGTGGCCCACGGGGCCTCGGCCATCGCGGTCATGCCGAGCGTCTCGATCAGCCGCTCGGCCCGCTGCACCGCCTCGGGGGCGGGCTTGCGGTGCCACTCCGGCTCGATGGTGTTGGTGTGCCCGGTGAGCACCACCTCGCGCACGGTCAGCGGCGAGTGCAGCGGGTGGCGCGGGTTGACGTGCCCGAGGTGGGCGCGCAGTTCGCGGATGTCCACCCGGCCGAGCCGGCGGCCGAGCACGTCCACCGTGCCCCGAGTGGGGTGGGAGACCGCGCCGAGCAGGGCGAGCAGGGTGGACTTGCCCGCGCCGTTGGGGCCGAGCAACGCCCAGTGCTCGCCGGGCTGGATCTCCAGGGTGATCCCGCGCAGCAGGTGGCGGCCGTCGCGCACGACGTCCACGTCGTGGGTGCGCAGCAGCGGGCCGTCGAAGGACGCGCTCATGTTCCAGATCTCCGATCGCGGTGCCGGGCAGGTACGGGCGGGGGCGCCGCACCGGACGGGCCGGCGCCGACCGTCCGTGCGCACCGTACAGCCGTCGGCCGGACCGGACCCCGGCCGTCCAAGCCGTGGACGCGCCAGAACCCTCTTGCGCGCGGGGAGTTGGGAGGAGGATTGTGCTCTTCCTTGGGGGAGAAAGGGGAGGCTCGATGACCACGGACGACTCGATGACCACGGACACCGACCGGGCGGCCACCACGCTGCACGGGCTGGTCGAGCACCAGACGCGCCGGGCCCCGCAGGCGGTGGCGGTGCGCTGCGGCGACACCGAGCTGACGTACCGGGAGCTGGACGCGCGGGCCGGGCGGCTGGCCGCCCACCTGGCACGGAGCGGGCTGGCCCCGGGCGGCCGGGCGGCAGTCGCGCTGGGGCGGGGCACCGAGGTGTTCGTCGCGATGCTGGCGGTGCTGAAGGCGGGCGCCGCGTTCGTGCCGCTGGAGCCGACCGCGCCCGACGCGCTGCTGCGGCACGTGCTGGCCGACGCCGCGCCCGAGCTGGTGCTGACCGAGGAGCGGCACCGGGTCCGATTGTCGGACGCGGGCGGGGCGCAGCCGGTCTGCGTCGACACCCTCGCGTTACCGGACGGGGAGTTCGAGTGCCCCGAGGTCGCCCCGGGCGACCTCGCCTGCGTCTTCTACACCTCCGGCTCCACCGGCCTGCCCACCGGCGCGCTGATCGAGCACCGCAACCTGCTGGCCGCGTACGCGGGTTGGCGCGAGGTGTACGGGCTCACGCCCGAGGACCGGATCCTGCAGACGGCGAGCCTGGAGTTCGACGTCTTCACGGCCGACTGGGTCCGCGCGCTGGGCACCGGCGCGACCCTGGTGGTCACCCCGTTCAACCTCACCCTGGACCGCACCGCCGACCTCGCCGCCCTGCCCGCCCTGGTGGCGGAGGAGCGGATCACCGTCATGGAGCTGAACGTCCGCACCGCGCGCCGCCTCACCGCCCTGCTGAGCGCGACCGGCGGCTCGCTGCCCGGGGTGCGGCTGCTCACCGTGGGCGCCGAGAAGTGGTACCTGGACGAGCAGTTGGGCCTGCAGCGGCTGCTCGGCGACGGCACCCGGGTGCTGAACGTCTACGGACTGGCCGAGGCCACCGTGGACAGCACCTACTTCGACGTGCGCGGCGCGGCCGCCGCCGAGGGCGCCGAGCGGGTCTCGCTGGTCGGCCGCCCCTTCCCCGGCACCCGGGTGTACGTGCTGGGGCCGCACGCCACCCCGGTGGCGCCCGGGCGGGTCGGCGAGATCGCGATCGCGGGCGGCGGCCTGAGCCGCGGCTACCTCAACCGGCCGGTGGACACCGCCCGCCGCTTCGTCCGGGCGGACTTCGACCCGGACGGGCGGGTGCTGCTGACCGGCGACCTCGGGCTGCTCCGGGCGGACGGCGTCCTGGAGTTCGTCGGCCGGGCGTCGACCGTGGTCGGGCCGCTGGGCGCGGACCGGGCGACCTCGGTGGCCACCCGGGTCAGGGCGGCGGCCCGCGCGGAGGGCGCGCTGCGCGCGCACCCGGCGGTGCAGGAGGCGGCCGTCGTCGAGGTGGAGCCCCGACCCGGGCAGCGGCAGCTGGTCGGCTACGCGGTGCCCGCCCAGGGGGCGCCGGAGGGGGTGGACGGCTGGTCGCTCACCCAGTACCTGCTGACCGAGCTCAAGGGCTTCTCAGTGCCGGCCGCCGTGATCTGCGTCCCGGAGCTGCCGCGCACCCGGGCCGGGAAGCTGGACCGCTCCAAGTTGCCGCTGCCGGCGCCGCCGGAGCACACCGGGCCGCGTTCGGCCAAGGCGGGCGGCAGCAGGAAAGGCGGCGGCAAGGCCGGGGGCGGCGGTTCGGGGTCGGACGCGCTGGGCTGTCTGGCGGGCTTCATCGTGGTGTTCGGTGCGCTCTTCGCCTGGCTCTTCACCCGTGTGTTCTTCAAGGGCGCGACGGACCTCTGGGCGGTGCCCGACGGCTACCACTTCTGGTTCTCGCTGCTCTACCTCTGCGAGAACCTGGCCTTCGGCGCCGGGATGGCCTTCCTCTTCCTCGGCTTGCCGGCGATCCTCCGGCAGGGCCGGTCGTACCGGCTGTCCCTGCTGACCTACTTCTCGGTCTTCTGGCTGCTCGCCTCCTGGTGGCCGCAGGACAACCTCTACCGGCTTACCGCCGCCACCGACTGGACCCGCGAGGCCGTGCTGGTCTACGTGTTCAACATCCCGCTGATGCTGGCCGCGGTGGTGGTCGTGACCTTCCTGCTGCGGAAGCCGAAGACCCCGAAGAAGTAGGTCTCAGCGCAGCGCTTCGAACATCCCGGTCAGCGCGTGGTTGGCCGCCGTGAGCAGCGCCTGCGCGGCGTCCAGCGCCTCGGCGTCCGGCCCGGCCAGGGCGAGGCCGACGGCGGGCTCCGGGTCGTGACCCGCCGTCGGGATCAGCGGCAGCAGGGTGACGCCGAGCCGGGCGCAGCGCGGGCGCAGCCGGTCGAGGTGGTCGTACAGCGCCTCGGGGGCCAGCCGGGCGCCGAGCGGCATCGCGTCCAGGGTGCGGACCAGGTGGCCGTGGCCGCGCACCCGGTCGAGGCGTTCGCGCAGCATGAAGGCGATCGCGGGGCCGGTGAGCCGCAGGTTGATCTCGGTGGGGGCGAGCCGGCGCTGCCGGTCGGTGACGAAGTCGACGTCGTACCAGCCGCGGTAGCCGTCGGCGGCCAGCCGCTCCCCCACCGCGAGGGCGAAGCCGCGGGCCGTCTCGGCGGCGGCCCGGGGCACCGCGCCAGGACCGACGGTGGCGCCCTGGTAGCGGGTGCCGGCCACCTCCATGGCGCCCGCGCCGACCGGGTGGACGGTGCCGTCCGGGCCGATCACGGCGTCGTAGGTGAGGTCGCGCAACCGGGCGGCCGGGCCCGCGTCGACGTACTCCTCCAACAGCAACTCGCCTTGGGACGGCAGGATTTCGGAGCGGACCAGGCGGCGCAGCAGGGCGCCTCCACCTCCGGCGGCGAAGAGCTCGGCGGGTTCGACCACGATCGTGCCGTAGCCGCCGACGCCGTGCGGGCTCTTCAGCACGGTGGTCAGGCCCCGGGCGGCGCGGGCGGTCAGCCTCCTCGCCGCCCGGCGGCGGCCGCCCGGGCGTTCCTGCGCCGGGACGGTGATCCCGGGGTGCCCGGGCGCGAGGGCGGCGAACAGCTCGTGGGCGGCGGCCTTGGACTCGTACCGGCGGACGGCGGCCAGCTCGGGCCCGTCCTCGTCCTCTGGCGTTCGGCCCCAACGGACCACCGGGTGGCCGGAGTCGGCGATCCGCGCGGCCAGGGCGGGCCGGTCGGCGAGCGCCTCGGCCACCGTCCGGCCGACCGCCACCCCGCTGTGCAGTTCGACCGGGCCCCAGGCCAACTCCCGGGCCAGCCGGTCGATCCACTCCCGGTCCACCTCGGCGGGCAGCACCAGCAGCGCCGGTTCCGGGCTGTAGCAGGCGGCCAGGCAGGCGTAGTGGTGCGCCTGCCGCAGCCGCCGGGCGCGCTGGGCCGCGTCCATGCCGGGCACGAAGAACTGCGCGTTGAAGTCCGCGACGTTGCCGATGTGGACCGCCGCCCGCCCGCCGGTCCAGGCCCCCACCCATCCGTCCATGGAGTGAGAGCCTAGAGCTTCAGAGCGCCAACAGCCCTGCCTCGGTGGGCCGTGGACCACACGCGCCGCTGGTAGTCGATCGTCACGACGGCAGCGTAGACCGCTTGTTAACTTCCGATCATTTTTGATTGGACAAGGACACAACTTGGCAAAGTTATGACCTTTCCTCTAGCTCAATCTGACTGATCGCCGTCAATCTCTGTCGCAGCTCTTTTCCCTGCAGCTACCCCCACTGGAGTCAGAGTGAGCCCCACCTCCTCTTCCCGCCGTGCCCGCACGGCGGGAGCCGTCGCGGTCGTCGCCGCCCTCGCCGCCGTCGCGATCCCCGCCACCACGGCCTCCGCCGCCCCCGGCACGCGCGAGGCCGCGATAGCCCAGGCCCGCGCCAACGTCACCCGCAACGCGGGGGTGTTCGGCTTCGGCGCCGGCCAGGACCTCGTGCTCAAGGACGTCGTGCTCGACGCCGACGGCGCCTCCCACGTCCGCTTCGACCGCACCTACCAGGGCCTGCCGGTGGTCGGCGGTGACCTGGTGGTCCACCAGGACGCCCGCGGCAAGCTCAAGGACACCTCCCGCGCGGCCGCCCACGACGCCGCCGTGAAGTCCACCGTCCCCAAGGTGCCCGCCCAGGCCGGCGCCGCCGAGGGGCTGGCCGCCGCCCCCGGCGTCCAGGACGCCGTCAGCACCCCCGAACTGGTGGTCTGGGCCGCCGACGGCACCCCGCGCCTCGCCTGGCGCACCGTCGTCGAGGGCACCGGCCCGCACGGGGAGCCCGCCGGCAAGGTGGTCGTCACCGACGCCACCACGGGCGGGCAGATCGAGTCCTACGACGCCGAACACCAGGCCTCCGGCACCGGGAACTCGGAGTACACCGGCCAGGTCACCCTCGGCACCACCCCGGTCAGCGGCGGCTACACCCTCACCGACCCGGTCCGCGGCCACGTCACCAAGGACGCCGGCAACCTCTCCGCCGGCTCGGTCAAGGCGAGCTCCGGCACCGCCTTCACCAGTACCACCAACGTCTGGGGCGACGGGAAGAAGTTCTCCACCGACCGCGCCACCGCCGCCGTCGACGCCCACGCCAACACCGCCTGGACGTACGACTACTACAAGAACGTCCACGGCCGGAACGGCATCAAGAACGACGGCAAGGGCGCCACCGTCTTCGTCCACGTCGGCACCAACTGGGACAACGCCCAGTGGTCCGACAGCTGCTTCTGCATGATGACCGGCGACGGCAACGGCACCACCGACCCCGAGCAGGTCGACCTCGACACCATGGGCCACGAGATGACCCACGGCGTCACCAGCGCCACCGCCAACCTGCGCTACAGCGGCGAGTCCGGCGGCCTCAACGAGTCCACCAGCGACATCTTCGGCACCATGGTGGAGTGGTACGCCAACAACAAGATCGACACCGGCGACTACCTCTTCAGCGACCAGTCCACCCCGCCGTGGCTGCGCCGCTTCGACAAGCCCTCGCTGGACGGCCGCTCGGCGGACTGCTGGAGCAGCTCGGTCGGCAAACTCGACGTCCACAACTCCTCGGGCGTCGGCAACCACTGGTTCTACCTCGCCAGCGAGGGCAGCGGCAGCAAGACCATCAACGGCGTCACCTACAACAGCCCCACCTGCAACAACTCCACGGTGGCCGGCATCGGAAACCAGAAGGTCGCCAAGATCTGGTACCGCGCGCTGACCGTCTACATGACCTCGACGACGACCTACAAGGGCGCCCGGGCCGCCTCGCTCAACGCCGCCCGCGACCTGTACGGCGCCGGCAGCGCCGAGTACGGCGCGGTCGCCGCGGCCTGGAGTGCGGTCAACGTCAACTGAGGCCCCGCGCTCAGCTGTCGAACCCCACGTGGACGTGGTCGTGGTGGGTGTCGTCGGTGAAGAACTGGTTGCCGACCCCCTCGATCACCACCGGCCCGCCCACGTTGTACGAACCGGCGGCGGCCGCGTCCCGCATGAAGGACTCGACCAGCTGCCGGGGCGTGGCCGGGTCCACCACCGCCCGACCGTCGATCCGCCACACGTCGAAGGCCCGGCCCAGCGGATGGTCGCTGGGCCGGGTCGTCCCGAAGACGTCCAGCGGATGGCCGCTGCGCACCACGCTCACCGAGAGCGAGTACGGGCCGGCCAGCCGCAGCATCGCCGCGAGCACGCTGTCGTGGACGGCGCCGCTGCGCAGGTCGGCCGCCGCCGCGGGCGGCAGCTCGATCCTCGGCTCGGCGAACACCCTGGCCACCACCGGGGCGGGCGAGGCGGCGGCCGGGCCCGGCTCCCCCGGGTGCAGCGCGGTGACGGCCCAGCGCGGCTCGGCCCGGCTCAGCCGCACGTCCACGGTGGTGCCGCCCCCGACCACCGAACCGTCGGCGCCCCTGGTCCACTGGCGGCAGACCACCAGCACGCTCGCCGAGTCGGCCAGGATCCCGCCGTACTGGGCGTCGATCACCTCCAGGCTCGCCTCGGCCGCCGCCGGGGCGAGCGGCCCGGCCTGGTCCGCCAGCCCGGGCGGCAGCCCCAGCGCCGCCACCCGGGCCCGGGCCGCCTCCGCGCCCTGCCCTCCGGGCGGCCAGGCCCCGAGCGCGGCCACCAGCTCGACGGCGCGGCGCTTGACGTCGGGCTGGATCTCGCCGGGGCCGGGCTGCCAGAGCGGCGGGTTGGGCAGCGGGGTCGGCGTCGGCATCCCGGCCACGCTCGGCGTCGGCGCCTTGGTCGGCGCCGTACCCGAACTCGTCGCCGGAGCCTGTGGTTTGGCCCCGCTCGCACACCCCGCCGCACCCAGCAGCACCGCCGCCGCACCCGCCCGCAGCACCTCGCGCCGCCCAGTGCCCCGGCCACCGTCTCCGCACGTCATGCGGTCAGTATGCGACCGGAGGTCCGGCCGGGGGCGCCGACATCAGCCCAGACGGCGGATCGGCTCACCCGCGAGGAACGCCGCGATGTCCTCCACCGCCTCGCCGTAGTACCGCCGGTAGTTGTCCCGCGAGACGTACCCCAGGTGCGGAGTGGCGAGCAGCCGGGGCGCGGTGCGCAGCGGGTGGTCGGCGGGCAGCGGCTCGATGTCGAAGACATCCACCCCGGCGCCAGCGATCCGGCCCTCGGTGAGCGCGGCGAGCAGCGCGTCCTGGTCGACGATCGCCGCCCGGGAGGTGTTGACCAGGTAGGCCTCGGGCTTCATCAGGGCGAGTTCGGCGGCGCCGATCAGCGCCCGGGTGCCCTCGTTCGAGGCGAGGTGGAGGGAGACGAAGTCGCTCTCGCGCAGCAGCTGTTCCTTGTCGGCCGCCCGGCGCACGCCGGCCTCGGCCGCCCGCTGGTCCGTCAGGTTCCGGCTCCAGGCGACGACGTCCATCCCGAAGGCCAGCCCGACCTTGGCCACCAGCGCGCCGATCCGCCCGAGGCCGAGCACCCCGAGCACCCGTCCGTGCAGGTCGGCGCCGACGGTGCTCTGCCAGGGTCCGGCTTCGCGCAGCGCGGTGTTCTCCTGGACGATGCCCCGGGCCAGGCCGAGCAGCAGCGCCCAGGTCAGTTCGACCGGCGGGGTTGCGGAGCTGGCGGTGCCGCAGACCGTCACGCCGTGTGCCTCGGCGCCCGCGTAGTCGATCACCGAGTTGCGCATGCCGGAGGCGATCAGCAGCTTGAGCTTCGGCAGCCGGGCGAACAGTGAAGCGGGGAAGGGCACGCGCTCGCGCAGGGTGACGATGATGTCGAAGTCGGCGAGCGCTGCGGCGAGTTCGTCCTCCGAGCCGTGGTGCTCGTGGAACGCCGTCACCGTGACCCGGTCGGCCACCGGGGACCAGTCGACGATGCTGGAGGCGACGTTCTGGAAGTCGTCGAGGACGGCGCAGCGGAGTGTCGGAAGCGTCATGACCTCAGCCTCGCAGACGGCTCCGCTGCTCCGGGGCGCCGGGTCCGGCGGTGGCCTGCCGTCCGACCGGCCGGGCTGTCTTCGGCGACTTCACGACGCGGTGGGCCCGGCGAACTCGGGGGGCCCAGCGGACCCGGGCGGCCGCAGCGACCAGCCGGCCCCGGTCCGCTCGATCCACCACGGCTCGCCGAGCCTGGCGTTCAACACGGTCATCGGGTGGTTCAGTTCACGCGGGTCGAGGATCACGGAGTAGACCTTCGCGAGGATCACGTACGGGTCGTGCGCCCCCTCGCCCAGCTCGATCAGGCCGCGCAGCAGCTTGGCGTCGGCGCGGGTGAGTCGGGCCTCGCGGCCGTCCACGGTGGCCAGCCGGGTGTCCAGGTCGAGGACGAGCCGACCGTCGAAGGCGGTCAGCGAGCCCTGCGGTTCCAGGACGAGGTCCGCCCAGTCGATCCCGTTGCCCGTCCCGTCCCCTCCCGTTCGTCGGGGCCATCCCGCTCCTACGGGCGCAGCCTAGCGGGCGCCGCCGAACTGCGCCCGGGCCTCGTTCCAACCCACCAGCTCCGCGGGCCGGTTGGTGATGACACCGTCCACCCCGGCGGCCTCCAGCGCCTTCCAGCGGGCCGGCTGGTCGACCGTCCAGACGTTGACCGCCACTCCGGCGGCGTGCAGGTCCTTGACCACCCCGGGGCGAGTGGCCAGCGCCTCGTCCGCCGGGTTGTAGGCGCTCAGGCCGAGGTCGCGGGCGGTGGCGACCGGGTCCGGGTCGAGGGTGGAGCGCAGCAGGCCGAGCGGCAGTTCGGGGGCCAGCTCGCGGGTGTGGCGCAGCGCCTCCTCCTGGAAGCTCTGGACGAAGACCCGGTCGGTCATGCCGTGCTCGCGCACGACCTGGACGATCCGGGCGACCTCGTCCCTGGTGTGCGGGCCCTTGATCTCCAGCAGCAGCCTGCCGCCCCGGTTGCGCAGGTCGTCCAACTGGGCGGCGAGCGTGGGCAGGCGGGTGCCCGCGTAGGAGGGGGCGAACCAGGAGCCGGCGTCCAGCGCGTCGAGCTGGGCGGCGGTCAGGTCGCGGATCCGGCCGGTGCCGTTGGTGGTGCGGTCCACGGTGTCGTCGTGCAGCACGTACGGGACGCCGTCCCTGCTCGGCTGGACGTCGTCCTCGATCCACTCGGCCCCGCCCCGGCGGGCCACCTCGTCCGAGACCAGGGTGTTCTCGGGGGCGGCGGAGGCGGCGCCGCGGTGGCCGAAGACGGTCATCGGCGTGCCCGTCGGGCGGATCCAGCGGGCGCCGGGCGTCACGGTGGGCGTCACGGCGGGCGCTCCGGTCACGGAGAGGCTGCCGAGGCCGGCCGCGAGCAGCGCGGCGGCCAGGCCGGTCGGGCGGCGACGGCGGTGGCGCTGACTGGATGTCATGTCCGGCACACTACGGGCCGCGGGCGGACCTTCCCCGACGGAACCGGCAACCGGCGGTGACGTTTCGTGGGTGAAGCAGCCATTCGGCCCCGGCGGTGCCGGCGGAGCCTACGGACCCAGCGGCGCCAACAGCGCCTCCGCCGAGGCCGTCCGGGCGTACAGCACCCAGCGCCCCGCGCGGTGGGCGCTCACCAGGCGCGCGTCCCGCAGCGCCGTCAGGTACTGCGACACGGCCGAGGGCGAAAGCCCCGTCCGCCGGGCCAGCTCGGTGGTCGAGGCCGGGGCGGCGAGCTCGGACAGCAGCAGGGCGCGGGAGCGGCCGAGCACCGCCGCCAGCGCCTCGGTGCCGGGCGCCGGCGCGGCGGCCGCCCAGAGACCGCCGATCCCGCGCGCCGGGTAGGCGAGCTGCGGCGGGTCCTGCCGACCTGACGAGTCCTGCAAATCTGACGGGTCCTGCGAGCCTGACGGGTCCTGTCGGCCGAGGCGGGTGTACAGGCCCGGGCCGGTGAAGGCGGACGGGATCAGCAGCAGGCCCGCCCCAGCCGCGCGCCGGGGCAGCGGACGGGTCCGGTGGCGCAGCCGCAGGGTGTCCTCCGTCCAGCGCAGCTCCGCGTGCAGGTCGTTCAGCACCCGCTCGGCCCCGTACTCGGCGGCCTGCCGGGCCCGGTGCAGCACGTCCGCGTCCAGCACCGCGCGGATCCTCGCCCAGTACGGCGCGAGCGCCAGCTCCCAGTACGCCTCGACCGCCTCGGTCACTCGGGCCAGCCCGGCCGCCGGATCGGCGTGCAGCGCCCGCAGCCGGTGCCCGATCCGGCCCTGTTCCGCCGCCAGCCGGTCCAGGTCGCGCCGGACCTGCCCGGCGGGGGTGGCCCGGATCGCGACGAGCTCCTCGGCCAGGGTGGGCGCGGGCCCGGCCGGGGCCGGGTTGATGAAGTCGGGTACGTAGCCGGTCGGCGGGACGAGCTCGGCGAGCAGCCCGGACGCCGGGCCGAGCGCCGCCAGCCGGGGCCGCACCTGCTCCGCCCAGGGCCGGTGGACGGCGTGCGGGAGGCCGGAGCCCAGCAGTCGCAGGCTCGGGCCGACCTCCCACATCGGCGAGACCGCGAAGCGCATCCGCGCCAGGTCCCCCGCCGTGAACAGCAGCTCCGCCGCCAACGCCCACCCCCGTGGATTCACACATGCTCGAATCAGTGGCGATCAGGCTAGTGCAGTCCCGATCATGACTGACATGACTTCCGACACCACCGTGACCGCCACCGCCTCCGGCACCTGGACCCTCGGCGACCGCGTCGTCCACCGGATCGGCTTCGGCTCGATGCGCCTGCCGCAGACCGGCCCCGCGCTCATGCCCGACGCGGCGCCGCGCGACCGCGAGCAGGCCCTGCGGGTGCTGCGCCGCGCGGTCGAGCTGGGCGTCAACCACATCGACACCGCCGCCTTCTACTTCTCCCCGTTGCGCTCCGCCAACGAGCTGATCAACCGGGCGCTCGCGCCCTACTCCGACGACCTCGTGATCGCCACCAAGGTCGGCCCCGCCCGCGGCATCGACGGCGAGTGGACCGAGCACGCCCGCACCCCCGAGCGGCTGCGCGCCCAGGTCGAGCAGAACCTGCGCCAACTCGGCCGGGACCACCTCGACCTGGTCAACCTGCGCATCCTCGGCACCGACTCGGTCGCCGAACGCTTCGGCACGCTCGCCGAGTTGCGCCAGGCCGGGCTGATCCGCCACCTCGGCCTGTCCAACGTCCACCCGCACCAGCTCGCCGAGGCCCAGGCGATCGCCCCCGTGGTCTGCGTCCAGAACCCGTACGGCATCGGCGCCTCGGCCGAACAGGACGCGCTGCTGCGACTCTGCGGCGACCAGGGCATCGCCTTCGTCCCCTTCTACGCCATCGCCGGCACCGGACGGGAGGGCGGCGCCGGCGAGACCGAACCCGCCCAGGTCCAGGAGGTGGCCCTGGCCCGCGGCATCAGCACCGCGCAGGTCCGCCTCGCCTGGACGCTGCACCGCGGCCCGCACGTCCTCGCCATCCCCGGCACCGGCGACGTGGCCCATCTGGAGGACAACATCGCCGCTGGCGCCGTCCAGCTGACGGCGGAGGAACTGGCCCTGCTGGATCAGGCCCACGCCGGCTGACCGGAACCATCGCCGGACCGGCTGCGTCGCTCCGTCACATCACCCGTCTTCGAGGAGCCCGCAGCATGCCCGACACCGCCACCCGCTACCTCTACCTCGCCCGCCACGGCGAAGCAGCCCCGGACGGCAGCGGCCTCACCGCCGCCGGCCGCCGCCAGGCCGTCCTCCTCGGCCGCCGGCTCGCCGACCGGCCGCTCACGGCGGTGCACCACGGCCCACTGCCCCGGGCCGCGCAGACCGCACGGCTGATCGGCGAGCAACTGGGCGGCGGGGTGGCGGTGTCGGCCTGCGCGGAGGCCGATGACTACGTCCCGCACCTGCCCCCGCGCAGTGAACTACCCGAGGACAGTGCCGAGTTCCTGCTGCGCTTCCTCGCCGACACCACGGCCGAGGAGGCCGCGCACGGCCGGGCCCTGGCTCTCCGGGCCGCCGCCCGGTTCACCGGCCCGGTCGAGGGGGCACAGGACCGGCACGAACTGGTCGTCACCCACGCCTTCCTGATCGGCTGGCTCGTCCGCCACACCCTCGACGCCCCCGCCTGGCGCTGGCTCGGCCTCAACGCGGCCAACGCCGCCCTCACCGTCCTCCGCTTCGCCCCCGGCCGACCCTCCTCGGTGCTCCTGCTCAACGACCAGGCCCACCTGCCGGAGGAGCTTCGCTGGACGGGCTTCCCGCCGGAGCTGCGGATCTGAGGCCCCGAGATCTGTGCGCCTGAGATCTGAGGGCCCGAGGTCCGGGCCCCGAGCCCGGAAGGGAGGGTCGACAAAAATATGCAGACCGGTCTACAGTCTCCGCCATGGGAGCCAAGGGCGAGGAGACCCGGGCCCGGCTGATCGCCGGCACCCGGGAGCTGATCGAGGAGCAGGGATACTTCGGCACGGGCCTCAACCAGGTCCTGGCCGCCACCGGCGCACCACGCGGCTCGCTCTACTTCCACTTCCCCGGCGGCAAGGACCAGTTGGTCGCCGCCGCGCTCGTCCAGGCCGGCCAGGAGGTCGCGGACCTGCTGACGACACTGGCCGCCGAGGGAGCCGACGCCGCCGCGCTCACCCAGCGCCTGACCGAAGTGTTCGCCGAGCGCCTGGCGCGCTCCGACTACACCAAGGGCTGCCCGATCGCGACCGTCGCCCTCGAAGTCGCCGGCACCAATGAGCCACTGCGCGCCGTCTGCGCCCAGGTGTACGAGAGCTGGCAGCACATCCTGGCCGAGCAGTTGGCGGCCGGGGGTTTCCGACCGGCCGAGGCCTCGACCGCCGCCGGCCAGGCACTGGCCCTGATGGAGGGCGCGGTCCTGCTGGCGTCGGTCAGGCGCAGTCGCGAGCCGCTGGACGACGCCCGGCACGCCGTCCTCCACCTCATCGGCGCGGAGAAGTCCCGCCGTCCGTAGGTTCGGGCATGCCGCCGTTCGGCAGCGGCTTGCCCATGCCCATATCCAAAAAATATGCAGACCGGTCTACAGATAGAGAGCGTCGATGCCGCCCACCCCTCCACCTCCGCGCACCCTCGTCCTGGGTGCCACCGGCTTCCTCGGTCGCTGGCTGCTCCTCGAACTCCTCGGCCAAGGCGGGGCCGTGGCCGCCGCCATCCGCGACACCGGACGCGACACCGCCCTGCGCGCGTGGCTGCGCGAGCACGGCGCCGACACCACCGCACTGACCACCGTCACCGCCGACCTCACCTATCCCGGCCTCGGCCTGTCCCCGGAGGACGACGCCCGTCTCACCGAGGTCCGCGACGTCCACAACCTCGCCGCCCACTACCAGTTCGGCCTCACCCGCGCCGAGGCCGAACCCACGAACGTCCGCGGCGCACTGCACACACTGCGCTGGTCCGCGACCCGGCCCCGGCTGCGGCGCCTGGTCCACCTCTCCGGCTACCGGGTCGGCCGCGACCCCCACCCCAGGTACCCGCTCGACCCCGGCGCCACCGCCGCCCTCTACACCCACCTCGGCGCGTACGAGGCATCCAAACAACTCGGCGACGCCGCTGTCCGCGTCACCGCGCCCGAGCTCGGCGTCCCCCTCACCACCGTCAACCCGAGCAGCGTCATCGGCCACTCAGCGACCGGCGAAGCGGGCCAGTACCTCGGCCTCGCCCAGCTGGTGCGCCAACTCCACCGCGGCCGCCTCCCCCTGCTGCCCGGCACCCGGCGCACCTTCCTGCCCGTCGTCACCGTCGACCACCTCGCCCGGTTCCTCGCCGCCGTCCCCGGCTACGACCGCGACCCCGTCGCGGCCCACACCGTCCTGGACCCCACCACCCCGTATCTCCCGGACCTGATCACCCTCCTCGCCACCCACCTCGGCGTCCGCCCACCCCGCGGCCTGATCCCCGTCCCCCTCGTCCGCCGCCTCCCACGCTTCCTCACGGGCGCCGACCCGGAGACCCTCACCTTTCTCTCTGAGGACCGCTACGACACCTCCTCCGCCGACCGTCTGGCCACCGCGGCCGGCCTCGCCCATCCACTCGTCGTCCCCGCCCTCCAGCGCTGGTCCACCCGGCTCGTCGCCGAGGCCTTCGGCGACGGCTGAAGCCGCACGGGAAGTCGGCGATCCCGACTTCCCGTGCCGCCGCCTCCGCTGAACCCACCGCATCACCACCGGCAGCCCGGCACCGGGCACAGCCGCCGGAGCCGGTCGGCTGCGCCCGGCACAGGGCCGCTGCCGCACCCGCGGGCCCTGGGGCGCGTCTCGAGATGCGCGAGCCACGCCGCGGCGGCCGCACGTACGTCCTGCGGACGATCACCGATCAGGCGGCACGGGCCCGCCGACCGCAGTCAGGCGGCGGAGCCCGCCGCCGGACGGACGGAGCGTCAGCGCATGCCTCCGGACGCGAGGATGACGTCCCCGGTGATCCAGCGCGCGTCGTCGGAGGCCAGGAAGGCCACCAGCGGGCCGTAGTCGTCCGGGGTGCCCGTTCGCCCCAGTGGGGTGTCGGCGATCGCCTGCACTTCCTGGGCCGAGCCGGGGAATCCCATGGCCCTGGTGCCCTCGGTGTCCGACGGTCCGGGCATGATCGCGTTGACCCGGATGCCGCGCGGGCCCAGTTCCTTGGCCGCGACGATGGTGAACGCGTTGACCGCGCTCTTGGAGGCGACGTAGAGCGAGGCGTACGGCGGGTGGGTGAGCGTGCCGGCCGTCGAGACGTTGATGATCGACGCGGCGCCGATGTCGTCCTGCGCGGCCAGGGCCTGCGTCGTGAGGATCGTGCCCAGCAGGTTCGTGGTCATCTCGCGCTGGAACTCCTCTTCGGTGATGCCCGACAGCGGCGCGAAGGCGACGACGGCCGCGTTGTTCACGAGCACGTCGACCGGTCCGTACTCCTCGCGCGCCCGATCGAACAGCCGGCGCACGTCGTCGCCGCGGGCCACGTCCGCCTGGACCGCTACCGCCCGGCCGCCCTTGGCGGTGATGCCCGCGACGACCCGCTCGGCGCCCTTCGCATCCTCCCGGTAGTTCACCACGACGGCTGCGCCGGTCCCGGCCAGTGCCTTGGCGATCCCCGCGCCCAGGCCCTTCGACGCACCCGTGACGATCGCCGTACGTGCGTTGCTGCTGCTCACAGTGACTCCTCGAACGTTGGTACTTGCGGAAGTCACCGTAGGAAAGCCCATTACTAGTGGGAAGTACCTACTTTTTTGTAAGCTCCTGACGTGATGGAACCTCAGCAGGTCGCGACGGCCAACCGGCTCCTGGCCCACGACACCTTCGACAACAAGTGCGCGCTCAGGCCGATCATGGACCAGACGACGAGCCGCTGGGCGACGCTGATCATCTCGGCCCTCATCGCCGGCCCGCACCGCTTCGCGCAGCTGCACCAACGAGTCGGTGGCATCAGCCAGAAGATGCTGTCGCAGAACCTCAAGGCACTGGCCCGGGCCGGGCTCGTCGGCCGCGAGGTCGCGCCCACCAACCCGCCCCAGGTCACCTACAGCCTGACGGAACTCGGTGCCGGCCTGGCCGGGCCGCTGACCGAACTCATCCAGTGGTTCGGCAGACACGGAGACGAGCTCCTCGCCGCCCAGGAGCACTACGACAGCCAGAAGGCGTCACCGCACGGGTAACAGGCCCATCCCATGGGGCGGTTCGACGGAGTCCCGCGGCGGCGCCAGCTGCCCATGGGCCTGTCTTCAAACCCCCGCCTGCCGGGCGACGCCGGGCACGCACCTCGTCGTGGACGCCCTCGTTCGGAGTCGGCCCTCGGAGTCGGCCCGAGGAACTCCTCTGCGACAGCGACCTGTTGGCCTACGTCGCCGAAGCCACTGGAGCTCCGTACCGGACGGTTGAGGGGCTACCGCCCCCGCTCGAAGACCAGCTCCGTCCAGTGCACGCCACCGCGCCCGTGCAGGTCCGGGCGCTCGCCCCGGTGCAGCAGGTGCAGACCGCGCGCGTCGGCGAGGGCGACGGTGTGCTCGGGCGGGAGATCGAACATGCGGCGGCCGGGCGGGACCGGGCCGTGGCGGAGGGTGAGGGCGAGGCGGCCGCCGGGGGCCAGCAGCCGGGCCAGGGCTTCCATCGCGGGCGGGCATTCGGCCGGGGTGAGGTGCATCCACACGGCCGTGAGCAGCACGAGGTCGAAGCGCGAGCCCTCGGCGGTGAGCAGCGGGAGCGAAGGCAGCGAGTCCGCCACCCACCGCACTCCCGACGCCGCGTGCAACCGCTCCCCCACGGCCCGCAGTTCGGGCGTCGGCTCGGCCGCGACCACCCGGTGGCCGAGGGTGGCGAGGGCGGCCGCATCGCGGCCGGTGCCCGCGCCGATGTCGAGGACGGCGGCGGGCGCCGCCGGATAGAGGTGCAGCAACGAACGGTGCACCTCGGTGAAGCTCACGCTCTCGTACTGGACGGCGAGTTGCTCCGCTGCCTCGCCGTACCCGGCCGTGCCCGCCGGCCGGTCCGCTGCGCTCATTCCGCCTCCCGGACGGCCACCGCGTCGCCGGCTGCCGCCGCGCTCGCGAAGAAGTCCCGTAGTTCGCGCAGGTCGTTGACCACCTTGGCCGCCCAGGACTCGGACCAGGGCGTCGGGTAGTCGAGCCGCGCGACCGTGCGGGCGAGCACCGTGTCCTGCTGGCGCACGAGTTCACCGAGCGCCGAGTCCCGCAGGAACAGGAAGGCGGTCGCGACCTGCTCGGGGCTCAGTACCGGCATCTCGCCACCGGCCTCCCGACGCCCCCCGCCGTAGACCGGCAGCCGGGCGGCGGGGTCGGGGTGCAGGCCGTTCTCGGTGAGGGCGAGCTCCATGAGGACGGCCGTCTGCCGGACGCCGAGGGCGAGTCCGGCGGCGGCCAGCCGGTCGTACCGGACGTCGCGGTACCGAGGCACCAGCTCGCCGAGTTCCTCCGGCGAACAGGTGTCCACAGCTTGCCCCGGCAGGCGGCGCCAGAAGTGATCCACGCTCACCCGGACAGCGTAGCGAACGGGCGGCTCGGTGATCAGTGGCTCAGGCCGCGTCCGGTGGGTCCTGGCGGACCCGCCGAAGACCCGCAGCACGCGTCCTACGCCTCGCCGGGATGCCAGGTCGGCCATTCCCAGGGGCGGTCGGCCCAGTGCACCTTGACCGGGTCGTGCGGGTCGAGCCCGGGGAAGAGCTGGTGGATGCGGGGTTCGAATTCCTCGGGGCCGAGCGGCTCCCAGCCGTGGCCCTCGAAGTGGACGAGGCGGTAGCGGCTGTCGGTCCGGAAGTCGGCCACCTCGACCAGGGGCGCGGTCGTGCTGTTGGTCTCCATGACCCCCAGCATGTGGCGCGGCGGCAATCAGCGCCCCTTCAGACCCCTCTTCCGGGTCATGTCCCGGCGTCGGCGCGCTCGTTGAGCACGGAAAGGTACGGCGGGGGGAGCGCTGGAAGGACGAAGACATGACTGGGCAGCCCACCCGAGAGCAGTGGCAGTGGCCGCCGAACGCCTGGCAGCCGCCTCCCGTCCCCTCCCCTCCCCCGCCGGGAGCGCCCGTCGCCCCCGCTCCGGAGGCGCCGCCGCGGCGCTCCCGGAAGGTGTGGGCGGTCGCGGCGGGCGGGACGCTCACGCTGCTGGCGGCCGTTCTGGTGATGTGCGGCCCGGGCTCGGGCGACGACGTCCGCGTGGTGGCCGTGCCGGACGCCTCCCCCTCCACGGCCGCCCCGACGGGCCTGCCGCCGGTCTCGCCGTCGGCCGCGACGCCCTCGCCCTCCCCGCTGCCGTCGCCCGCCCCCACGATCGCCCAGCTGGGCGGCACGGGCGAGCCGACGTCCCAGGCGGCCGCCCCGGTCGTGACGGCCGCCCCGCCCGAGCCGGAGCCGGCCGACGCCCAGCACGCCACGGCCGGCCCCCGCCCCAAGCCCGGCCGCACCCCGCGCCCCAGCCCGTCCGCCCACGCCGCCCCACCGCCCCCGGGCGGTTCGATCCCCGCCTTGGGCCCGGGCGGCATCTGCGACCAGGCCGAACGCGTCGGCCGCTGGCCCGCCGGCTCCCAACAGGCGCGCCTCTGCCACAGCATCTACGGCTGAGCGCCCGCGACATCTACGGCTGAACACCCGCGACCCCGGCGGCCGGACCCGGCCGCCGGGCCGGCCGGGCTCTCCGGAACGAGTCGGCTCCTGTCGCTGAACCCGAGGTGGCCTCACACCTCGCCGAGGAACCCGGGGTCGGACGGCCCCAGCTGCCTGGCGAAGTCAGCGGCGATCCCGAGGACCTCGCGCATCGGCGCCGCCCGTCGACTCGTCGCGGCGAGATCCGCGTGGGCCTCCTCGGACCATGGGAACGGAAAGACGGTGATCCCCTGCGTGGGGGCCAGAGCGGCGGTCTCCTCCCGCCAGTCTGGCCAGCGCAGCCCGTCGTAGAACGTCTCCAGCCGGCCCGAGAGCAGCCAGGAGACCCACATGGAGTGGCCCATGTCCATCGCCTCCCACGCGAGCGTGTCGGGGGCGAAGTAGGTCATCTGCCCTGGCAATCCCGGGCGGCCCGCAGCCGCGGGATCATGGCCGTTCAGCGCGAACACCCCGCCCAGGGCGTCGTGGCCGACGACGAGGCCGGCGGCGGGATGCCAGGCGGGATCGAAGGCCGGGGGAAACCCGTTGACCTGCCCCAGGCTCGGCAGACCCCCGCCAACGGCCGAACCCCCGCCGAGGACTCGCACCCACCCGTCGTCCAGCAGCAACCCGCCGGTGTTCAGCACGAGAGCACCGAGCACCGATCGCGCGGTGACCTGCAACTGCAGGAGACACCGACGGCCCTCGTCGCGGTCGGCTCGCATCACCTGCGCGGGCACGGGGCCCGCCGTGAGCATCTCCTGGAGCTGGGGCCAGGCCGGATCGTCCACATCGGCCAACTCGTCGATCTCTCGCATCCGAGGATGATCGCACCGCTCCACCGGACTGCGACGACCGGGCTGCCGGGGCCCACACCCCGGCAGCCCGGGGCATCACGGCGCGCCCAGCAGCGCCTTGTCCAGCCGTGGCGCCAGCACCCGCGCGAGGGTGTCCGTGATGTGCCCGCTGTCCCGGTAGAGCACCACGCCCTCCAGGACGGCCGGGCAGCTGGGACCGCTGCCCGGGCAGAGCAGCGGACCGAGGTCCAGCGTCCGGACGCCGTAGCGGGCCGCGAGGCCGCCGTCGAGCAGCGGGTCGGGCTCGAAGGCGGTGTCGCGCGGGAAGAAGCAGGCGTCGGAGCGGCCGTCGGAGGCCGCGAGGCAGGTGGGGACGTCCTTGCCGGGCATCGGGGTGTCGCCGAGGTAGGCGAGGGGGGCGCCGAGCGCGGTGAGCCGGTCGAGGGTGCGGGTCCAGCCGGCGGTGCGTTCCTCCCGACTGCCGTAGCGGTTGAGACCGGCCATCAGCACCAGCCGGGGCCTGGGGCCGGAGGTGAGGCGGGTGAGGGTGTTCTCGCGCCAGCGGTCGCACTCGGCGAAGGTGCGGCCGAGCACGTCGTTGCGCACGGTGAGGGTGGCGAGCGGGCAGCCGGGCTTGACCAGGACCTCCAGGGCCCAGTGCCGCTGCTCGGCCATCCTCAGGGCGGCGGAGATCCACTGTCCGGCGTGCGAGTCGCCGAGCAGCACGATCCGGTCGGGGCTGTCCTCGGCGCCGAACAGGCAGCGCGGGCTGCGGTCGGCGTTGAGCGGGATCTCGCAGCCCTTGCCGGGCGGGAAGTCCTCGCGGGCGCGGGCCGGCGAGGGGGTGAGGCTGAGCACCCGGGTGCCGGGGGCGAGCAGGGTGAGCCCGTCGGCGGCCCCGGCGGGTGCGGCGGCCGGGGCGGCGTTGGTGCCGCCGAGGGCGCGTACCGTGCCGCCGCCGAGGGTGAGGGCGGCGATCAGCGGGATGACCAGGGCACTGGCGCCGACCGCGAGGCCGCGCCGGGGTGCCGGGCTGCTGCCGTATCGCAGCGGCTGTTCGACCAGCCGCAGGGTGAGCCAGGCGGGCAGGGCACTGGCGGCGGTGAGCGCGACCAGGGTGGTCCAGGGCAGCGCGCCGTACCGGGCCTGGGCGATGGTCAGCACCGGCCAGTGCCAGAGGTACCAGGCGTACGAGAGGCGTCCGGCGGCGCGCAGCGGACGGCTGCCGAGCAGTCCCCCGGCCGCGCGGTCGGTCGGGCCCGCGAGCAGGACGGCGGCGGTCCCGAGCACGGGCAGCAGCGCGGCGGCGCCGGGGAAGGGCGTGGTGCGGTCGTACAGGACGATCGGCGCGAGGACCGCCGCCAGGCCCGCCCACCGGAGCAGCCGCAGCGCCCACACCAGGGATCGACCCGGCGTACGCGTGGCCAGTGCGCCGCCCGGCAGGGCCGCGCACGCCCCCGCCGCGAACTCCCAGAGTCGGCTGCCGGTGGAGAAGTAGGCGAGTGGCGCCGAGGTCGCCGTCCAGCGCAGGCACAGCGCCAGTGAGACCCCGCCGACGGCCACGGTCACGACCGTGACGGCGGCCAGGCGCCGGCGCCCGTGCAGGTACCGGGCGAGGCCGAGCAGCAGCACCCCCCAGAGCAGGTAGAACTGGTTCTCCACACCCAGCGACCAGAAGTGCTGGAGCGGGCTGGGGTCGCGTTCGGCGGCGAGCTAGTCGGTCTGCTGGCCGACGAAGCGCCAGTTGGCGAACTGCCCGGCGGCGGCGATCAGGTCGCGGGCGAGGTCGGTGCCGCGCAGCGGGTCGAGCAGTGCGCCGCCGGCGACGGCGGTGGCGACCAGCACGGTGGCGGCGGCGGGCAGGATGCGCCGGGCGCGGCGGGCGGCGAAGTCCCACGGGCCGAGCGGGCGGCCGAGCAGCAGGCCGGTGATGAGGAAGCCGGAGATGACGAAGAAGACGTCGACGCCGACGTAGCCGCCGGTCAGTCCGGGGACGGCGGCGTGGTAGGCGAGGACGGAGAGCACGGCGATGCCGCGCAGCCCCTCGATGTCGGGGCGGAAGGCGGTGCGTCGGCGGGTGGCCTCGACGGCGGAGCGACCGGGGACGGCGAGCGGCCGGTCGACCCGGGCGACTCCGGGCAGCGGTTCGGCGGATGAAGTGGAAGAAGCGGCGGAGGTGGACGACGGAGGTGGTACGGCCGTTGGCACGACGGTGCTCCTTGCAGGGCTGGCAGCGGTGGTCGGGCCCGCCGGGCCGATGGGGCGGCCGAGCGGCGGAGTCCGCGCCGGTGGGGCGACGCGCAAGGAAACGGCTCAGGAAAGAGCTCGGAGCAGCTCGGAACTGCGGGTCAGAAGATCAGCGGGTCAGAAGATCAGCGGATCGGCCCAGCCGGAGGCCAGCACCCCGCACAGCAGCAGCACGGCGGTGACGGCGACGGCCTCGGCCCACCCGAACCCGAGGTCGGACCCGAACCCGAGGTCGGAGCGCCGCCGCACCGGCGGCGCGACCTCCCCGACCGTGGCCCCCTTGCCCCCGCCGAGCAGTGGCCACAACGACCGGACCAGCGGAATCACGGTGTACGCGGTGAGCGCCAGCAGCCCGCCGAGCCCCCAGTACGGCCGCCAGCCGTGTTCCAGCACGGCCCGCACCAGCCCGGCGACGCCCGCGAGGACGACGAAGCCGAGCCAGCCGACCCCGAGCCGGGCGACGGTACGGGCCAGCGAGGTCCCGCCGGTGACGGCGCCGGTGGGCACCCACTCGGCGGAGCGGCGGCGCAGCGCGTGCCCGACGGCGACCACGTGGCAGAGCCCCCCGAGGAGTTGGACCCGGGTGACCTCGAACCGCCAGCGGGTGCGGGACATCGCGGGCAGCAGCACGAGCGCGACCCAGATCGGCGGCAGGAAGGGCAGCACCTGCCAGGGCCGGATCTCCGCCGGGGCGAAGAACAGCATGATCAGCGCGGGCAGCGGCACGGCGAACACGTTCACGGCGCTCGTGACGTAGCCGAGGATGCCGTTCCAGAAGCAGAGCCGGGCCGAGCGGGACAGCGCCCGTCCGCGCCGGAAGTCGGGGTCACCGACGAGGGCGAGGGAGCCGAGGCACCAGCGGTACTGCTGGCTGATGAAGGCGGGCAGGCCGGTGGGCGACATGCCCTTGGCGACGAGGGCGGGCACGTACCGGGTGGTCCACCCGGCGCCGGCGAGCGAGAGGCCGGTGTAGAGGTCCTCGCTGTGGTCGATCTCGGCGAAGCCGCCGACCCGTTCCAGGGCGGCGCGGCGGTAGAGGGCGTTGGTGCCGCAGCAGACGGTACCGTCCCGGGCGTCCCGGGAGGGCTGGATCCAGCGGTAGAAGATCTCCTGGGTGGCCCCTGCCGCGCGTTCGAGCCAGGACATGTCGGCGTCGGTGTCGAAGCACTGCGGGCTCTGCACGATGCCGACCTCGGGGTTGTCGAGGTAGGGCACCAGGTGGTGCAGGAAGTCGGGGCGGGGGCAGAAGTCGGCGTCGAGGACGGCGACGATCTCGCCGGTGCCCTCGGCCAGGCCGTGGTTGAGGTTGCCGGCCTTCTTGAACCGACCCCGGTCGGGGCGGGCGCGGTACTGGAAACCGTGGGATTCGGCGAGTTCGCGCACCTCGGGGCGGTCGGCGTCGTCGAGGACCAGGACGGTCAGCTCGCCGGGCCAGTGGACGGCGGCGGCGTGGCGGTAGGCGTTGTCCAGGACGGCCAGCGGCTCGCCGGCGGTGGGCAGCAGCAGGTCGACGCCGGGGTGGCGGGCGGGGTTCCAGGCGCGCAGCAGCAGGTCGTGCGAGTCGCGGGTGTAGCGGCGGGCGCGCTGGCCGTCGGTGAGTGAGAGCAGCCAGGTGACGGCGTTGAGCACGGTGAGTACCAGGAACGGCCAGAGCGGTGGCTTGCTGAGCGCGAACAGGCCGAGCGTGGCGGTGGCTCCCGCGTAGGAGAGGGTGGCGCAGAGCGGCACCCAGCGGCGCTGCGGGCCGAAGTACCAGTGGAGCTCCTCGTCGTCGGGTGGGCCGGGCAGGCGGAGGTCGGGGTCCGCGAGCGTCCGGCGCGGACCGGTGTCGGGTGCGGGCATGGCGGTGCCATGGAGTGCGGGCATGCGGAAGCGGCCCCCCTGGGCATCGGACGGAACCTTGCCGTTCGCCCCCAGCCTCTCACATTGGTCTGGACCAATCGTGAACGAGGTATGACATCTCCACATCGCCCCAGCTCAGCGAGTTGACGATGCGTCAGTCGGATTTCCGCCCATCAAACGATCAACGAATCAGCCCCTCCTCACACCGCCTTCAGCTCCTTGGTCAGCTGCTCGAACCGCAGATCCGGTCGGCGCGGGATGCCGAAGCGCTCGTCCCCGTACGGGAACGGACTGTAGACGCCGGTGCGACGGAATCCGCGCCGCTCGTACCAGGCGATCAGCTCCGCGCGCTGCTCGACCACCTTCATCTCCAGCAGCGCCACGCTCCACTCCTCCCGGGCCACCCGCTCCGCCTCGGCCAGCACCACCCGGCCGATCCCGCCGCCCTGCAGGGTGGGGCGCACCGAGAACATGCCGAAGTAGGCGCGGTCCGCACGCCGCTCGAGCTGGCAGCAGGCGACCAGCTCGCCGTCGCGCTCGACCAGCAGCACCACGCCCTCAGGGTCCTCGACGGCCTCGGTGACACTGGCGGGGTCGGTGCGCCGCCCGTCCAGCAGGTCCGCCTCGGTGGTCCAGCCGGCCTTGCTGGCCTCGCCGCGGTAGGCGGACTCGACCAGCTCGACCAGCGCCGGGACGTCGGCGACGGTCGCGACGCGGAAGACGGGCTCCCCGGCGGGCCCGGCGGCGATCTCGGACATGGCGGTTCCTCTCCTCGGAAAAGTCGACGTCCGGGCATGGTGCCACAGCACCCGCACCGCGAGGACCGGGCACCCTCGCCGGGCGATGGCGTCCGGCGCCGCGTGACGCGGGTTCAGGGAGTGGCGCCGGACACCTGGCGCCACTGGCGGGTACATGGCTACCCTGCTCCCCGGCCGGGCCAACCACCGGCCGTACCGGGCCCGTTGGGCCACAGCGCCGCGGGCCGTCGCACCGGAACCAGAGGAGTGTCCATGCCCCGCTCTTCCCGCTCCGTCCGCCCCACCGGTACCACCAGATCCGCTGCTCGCCGCCGGCTGCCCCTAGTGGCCGCGCTCGCCGCCGCGACCGCCCTGGTCGCCGGCGCCGCCGCGCCCGCGTACGCGGCCGATCCCGCCCCTCTTGCCCCTGCCCCCGAGGGCCGTACGGCCTTCCACCCCGACCGCGACTTCGCCGGCTCCACCGTCGCCGCCCACGAGGGCCGCTCCGGCACCGCCCCCCTCGCCTCGCTCGCCGTCACCCAGACCCCGGGGCTGGACGTCGCCAGCTACCAGGGCAACGTCGACTGGTCGTCGGCGGCCGCCAACGGCGCCCAGTTCGCCTACGTCAAGGCCACCGAGGGCACCAGCTACACCAACCCGTCCTTCGCCCAGCAGTACAACGGCTCCTACAATTCCGGCCTGATCCGCGGCGCCTACCACTTCGCGCTGCCGGGCAACTCCTCCGGCTCCGCCCAGGCCAACTGGTTCGTCGACCACGGCGGCGGCTGGTCCGCCGACGGCCAGACCCTGCCGCCCGCGCTGGACATCGAGTACAACCCCTACGGCGCCACCTGCTACGGCCTCAGCCAGAGCGGCATGGTCAGCTGGATCCAGGACTTCAGCAACACCGTCCACTACCGCACCGGCCGCTACCCGACCATCTACACCACGACCAACTGGTGGTCGAGCTGCACCGGCAACTACGGCGGCTTCGGCGCCACCAACCCGCTGTGGATCGCCCGTTACTCCTCGACCGTCGGCACCCTGCCGAACGGCTGGAGCTACCAGACCTTCTGGCAGTTCGCCGACTCCGGCACCTTCCCCGGCGACCAGGACCTGTTCAACGGCGCCTCCGATCGGCTGAGCGCGCTCGCGCTCGGCTGACGCGAACGAGCGGCCGCCGCACCCGTGGGCGCGGCGGCCGCTTCCCGTTCAGCATGAGCCGGTCAGCACGAGCCGGTCGGCGTGGGTCGATCAGCGCGGGTCGACCAGCTCCGGGGCGAACACCGTGCCCAGCGGCTCCGGTCCCACGTACTGCTGGCAGTTGCACTGCCCCGGCTCGTAGCGCACCGGCCGGCGGTCGGCGTCCCAGGCGGTGGGCGTCTCGACCACCTCGTGGCAGCGGCCCTGCTTGTCGTGCTTGGCCAGGTGGTGGGTGCAGCCGCAGACCGGCTCGGGCGGGCGGCTGGCCTCCTCCAGCGCGAGGCGCTGGCGGTGCTGGGCGTCGAGCAGTTCGAGCTTGCGGTTGTGACGGACCTTCAGCCCCTTGCGCACCCGGCCGGCGACCGACCCGCCGCCGTAGAGCACGGCGGGCACCAGCCACCACAGGTTCCACAACGAGTCCACTCACGCCCCCCACTGCTGCCGTTTCCTGGTGCAGATCATACGACTGACCAGCGAGAACGACACAGAAGGGATGGCCGGATCAGCGGATCACCGGCAGCACCGGCCCCGCACTGCGGCCCGCCGCCGCCTCGATGAAGGCCACCGGATCGGCGACCTCGGCCAACAGGTCGCGGGTGAAGTTCAGGGCCCCTTCGGCGGGCGCCGGACCGCCGACCGCCGCGATCAGGTCGAGCAGGTGGACGGTCGCCTCCATCAGCGCCACCTCGCCCAGCGCCCCCACCGTGGCACTGCCGAGCAGCGGGTGCGCCACCACCGTGCTGGGCGGAAGGTCGGCGAGTCCGGCCAGGGCGGCCGGGCCCTCGACGCCGAACCGGGCGATCAGCACGGCCGGTTCGGCCGCCTCGGCCGCCTGCTTGGCCATGTCGGCGACCTGCCCGGCGGCGGTGTGGGCGATCCCGCCCGGTCGGTTGAACGCCCGCAGGATGCCAGCCCCGCTCGTCACCTCGGCCGGCCCGTCCAGCACCGCCACCCGCAGCCCGGTGAACATCTCCGGCACCGGCGCCACGTGCGCGTACAGCTCCCGGACGGTCCAGTGGGGCAGCCGGGTGGGCCGGTCCCACTCCTCCGCCGCGAGGGTCTCGCCGCGCTCGGCCCAGGAGGCCCAGGCCTGCGCCAACATGGCGCGCACGGAGTCATTCTGACTTGCCATCGGATCTCCTTCGCACACGTGGTCACCGGAGTTCCCCACGCTACCCTGCGGCCGCGGAAAACCACTTGTCGCCCCGGTGTTCCGGCCGCCACGATCGGCACATGACCGACACCCCCGCCCGCCCGCTGCCCGTGACCGCCGCCGTACGCTCGGCCCCGGTCCAGCAGCAGCCCGGCCGTCCCCGGAGGCCCGACCGCGCCCACGCGTGAGCGCCGCGCTGGTCGCGGGGCTGCTCGCCGGGTACGGCGTGGCCGTACCGGTGGGGGCCGTCGGGGCCTACCTGGTCTCGCTCACCGCGCGCAGCTCGCTGCGCACCGGCGCCTGCGCCGCGCTCGGCGTGGCCACCGCGGACGGGCTGTACGCGTTGCTCGCGGCCGTCGGCGGCACCGGCCTGGCGCCGCTGCTCGAACCGGTCGCCCGGCCACTGCGACTCGCCTCGGCCCTGGTGCTGCTCGCGCTCGCCGCCCGCACCGCCGCCACCACCCTGCGCAGCCGCCGGACGACCGCCACGCTCGCGGCCGAGGCGCCACCCGGCCCGCTCCGCGCCTACCTCAGCCTGCTCGGGATCACCCTGCTCAATCCGCTGACCGTGCTCTACTTCGCCGCCCTCGTCCTGGGTAGCGGGGGCCGGGACGGCGCCGTCTCGGGCCCGCTCGCCCGGGCGGTGTTCACCGCCGCCGCCTTCGCGGCCTCCGCCAGCTGGCAGCTGCTGCTCGCCTCCGGCGGCGCGCTGCTCGGCCGGGCGCTCACCGGCCCCCGCGGCCGCCTGCTCACCGCCCTCGGCTCGGCCGCCCTGGTCGGCTGGCTCGCCGTCCGCCTGCTGATCGGCGCGGCGTGAGCCCGCGGCGCTCAGCCCTGAGGGTCCTCCCCGCAAGCCCTCCCGGCGGGCCGGTCAGAGCCGGGCGCCGAGCATCCGCAGCACCAACTCGCCGTAGCGGCGCCCGAGTTCCTCCGGCGTCTCGCTGGAGCGCTCGGTGTACCAGCGGGAGACGTCGATGCCCAGCGAGGTGACCGCACGGGCCGCCGTGCGCACCTCCGAGACCTCGAACTCGCCCGCCGTCACGCCCGCCTCGATCAGCGTGCTGACCTCGCGCTCGATGTCCAGCCGCAGCGCCGCGACCACCGCGTAGGCGTCCTCGGGCAGCGCGTGCAGCTCGTAGTTGACCACCCGGCCGACCGTCCGGGCCCTGGCGTGCCAGACGGTGAACTCCTCGACCAGGCGCCGCATCCGCTCGGCCGGGCCGCCGTCCCCGGCCGCCGCCGCCCGGACCAGGGCCAGCGTGGCGGCGTGCCCGGCCTGGCTGATCTCGGCGAGCAGCGCGGCCTTGGACTGGTAGTGGATGTACAGCGCGGCCGGGCTCATCCCGGCCGCGGTGGCGATGTCCCGGGTGGTGGTGGCGTGGAAGCCGCGCTCCGCGAACGACTCGACGGCCGCCTGGAGCAGCCGGTACGCCGCCTCGGGGCGGGTGTCGGCGCCGGGCAGGGTCGGCCAGAGGTCGGCGATGGGCGTTCTGGTCATGGCGCCATCCTCCCAGAAGACTCGTACAGGCATTCCCGCCGACCGCTCTGCGGACCGTCGGGCCGGACGACCGGCGGGCTGTGGCGCCCGCCGACTGTTGACAGGTTCCCGCACCGACACCATGCTGAGCAAGCGCTTAGTCAGCGACCGTCCCTCAGGATCCGGCATGCAGGATCCTCGCGCGAAAGGCAGGACCCTCCGTGGTGCACTCCTTCAAGGGCCAGGTGGCCGTCGTCACCGGATCGAGCCGCGGCATAGGCCTCGGCATCGCGCGCGAGCTGGTCGACCGCGGCGCCAAGGTCTGCCTCACCGCCCGCAACCCGGAGCCGCTCGCCGAGGCCGTCCGCGACCTGGGCGGCCCGGACAACGCGATCGCCGTCGCGGGCAAGGCCGACGACCCGGCCCACCAGGAGGAGGCCATCGCCCGCACCCTGGAGGCCTTCGGCCGGCTCGACCACCTGGTCAACAACACCGGCATCAACCCGGTCTACGGGCCGATGCTGGAGACCGACGACGCGGCCGCCGCCAAGATCATGGCCGTCAACGTGCTCGGCCCGCTGGCCTGGATCCGCCGGGCGCACGCCGCGTGGATGGGCGAACACGGCGGCGCGGTCGTCAACGTCGCCTCGATCGCCGGCATCCGGTCCTCGCCCGGGATCGGCGTGTACGGCGTCAGCAAGGCCGCCCTGATCCGGCTCACCGTCGAACTCGGCGCCGAGCTGGGCCCGCAGGGCGTCCGGGTCAACGCCGTCGCCCCCGCCGTGGTCAAGACCAAGTTCGCCGAGGCGCTGTACGAGGGCCGCGAGGAGGAGGTCTCCAGGGCCTACCCGCTGGGCCGGCTCGGCGTCCCCGCGGACGTCGCGGGCGCGGTCGCCTTCCTGCTCTCCTCCGACGCCGGCTGGATCACCGGCGAGACCCTCGTGGTGGACGGCGGCGTCACCCTCGGCGGTGGCATGTGACAGAGGACCTGACGGGCCAGGGCGTGGTGGTGACCGGCGCCGGCCGGGGCATCGGCGCCGCCCTGGCCAAGGCCTTCGCCGGGGCCGGCGCCCGGGTCGTGGTCAACGACCTGGACGCCGGGGCCGCCCGCAAGGTCGCCGAGGAGTGCGGCGGCACCGCCCTGCCCGGCGACGCCGCCTCCGCCACCGGCCTGGCCACCCTGGTCGACCGGGCCCGCACCGAGCTCGGCGAGATCGACCTGTGGTGCGCCAACGCCGGCGTCGCCCCGGTCGGCGGCGCCGACGCCCCCGCCGCGGCCTGGGCCAGCGCCTGGGAGGTCAACGTGATGGCGCACGTGCGGGCCGCCGAACTGCTGCTCCCCCGCTGGCTGGAGCGCGGAAACGGCCGCTTCCTGGCCACCGTCTCCGCCGCCGGGCTGCTCACCATGCTCGGCTCGGCCCCGTACGCGGTCAGCAAGCACGGCGCGCTCGCCTTCGCCGAATGGCTCTCCGCCACCTACCGCCACCGGGGCATCCGGGTGCACGCGCTCTGCCCGCAGGGCGTGCGCACCGACATGCTGGCCTCGACCGGCCCGGTCGGCGAGGCACTGCTCGCCCCGACGGCGCTGGACCCGGAGGACGTCGCCGCGGAGGTGCTGGACGCGCTGCGCCACGACCGCTTCCTGATCCTGCCGCACCCGGAGGTCGCCGAGTACTACCGCGTCCGGGCGAGCGAACCGGAGCGCTGGATCGCCGGGATGAACCGGCTCCAGCGGGGCCTGGAGGAGGGTGACGCGCTGTGAGGGCCTGGCAGGTGGGTGAGCTCGGCGAGCCGGCCGCGGTGATGCGGCTCGCCGAGGACGTGCCGCGGCCGGTGGCCGGCCCGGGCCAGTTGCTGGTCCGGGTCAGGGCGGCTGCGGTGAACTTCCCGGACGCCCTGATGGTGCGCGGGCACTACCAGGTCCGCCCTCCGCTGCCGTTCACGCCCGGCGTGGAGCTGTGCGGCGAGGTCGCGGACGGCGCCCGGCGGGGCGAGCGGGTGATCGGCAACCCGGTGCTGCCGCACGGAGCCTTCGCCGAGTACGCGCTGCTGGACGCCGCGGCCGCGTTCCCGGCCCCCGAGGCGCTGGACGACGCGGAGGCGGCGGCGCTGCACATCGGCTACCAGACCGCCTGGTTCGCCCTGCACCGCCGGGCCCGGCTGCGGGTCGGCGAGACCCTGCTGGTGCACGCGGCGGCCGGCGGGGTCGGCAGCGCGGCGGTGCAGCTGGGCCGGGCCGCCGGGGCGCGGGTGATCGCCGTGGTCGGCGGCGCGGCCAAGGCGGAGACGGCGCGTTCGCTGGGCGCCGACCTGGCGGTGGACCGGACGGCCGAGGACTTCGTCGCCGCCGTCAAACAGGCCACCGGCGGGCGCGGTGCGGACGTGGTCTTCGACCCGGTCGGCGGCGACGCCTACACCGGCTCCGCCAAGTGCGTCGCCTTCGAGGGCCGGATCGTGGTGGTCGGCTTCGCCGCCGGACAGATCCCGGCGCCGGCGCTCAACCACGCCCTGGTGAAGAACTACTCGATCCTGGGCCTGCACTGGGGCCTCTACAACACCCAAGACCCGCGCGCGGTCCGCGCCGCCCACGACGAGCTGACCAAGCTCGCCGAGCAGGGCGTGGTCCGGCCGCTGATCAGTGCCCGGGTGCCGCTGGCCGGCGCCGCGGACGCCGTCCAGCGGGTGGCCTCCGGACTGAGCACCGGCCGGATCGCCGTCCTCGGGGAGTAGCGGGCCGGGCAGTAGCGGACCGGAACGTAGCGGACCGGAACGTAGCGGGCCAGGGAGTAGCAGGCCGGGGAGTAGCGGGCCAGGGAGTAGCGGCTTCAGGCGTTGCGGCGGGCGGACCCGTCCTCCCGGGCCGGTTCCGGCAGGACGGTCCGCAACAGGGCGCGCTCGGCCCGCTCCAGCGGGTCGGCGTCGGGGTCGAGCCGGTCGCGGTCGAGGATGGCGGTCCACTCGGCCGGGTCGGCGTCCCCCGCAGGGAGCCGTGGGAGACCTCCACGGCTCCCGCTCCACTGGCCTGCCGCCCACGCCCGCATCGACACCCGGCCACCCGGCGCTCCGCGCAGCCGCCCTGACGGTCGGTCCGGCGCCCCACGCCGCCGGGAATCCGGGTGCGGGAAGGAACCGGCGCCTGCCAGGATGCCGGGATGACATCGTTTTCCGCCGCTCGCGACTCATTGGAGGGCCTGGCCCTCGGGGACGGATTCGGGGAGCGCTGGTTCCCCCTCTTCCGGACGCCCCGGGAGGCGTTCGACCAGATCCGGGCCCGGCGCACGCCGCAGGAAGGACCCTGGCACTGGACCGACGACACCGCGATGGCGCTGTCGGTGTACGGGGTCCTCACCGCCTTCGACGCGGTGCACCAGGAGCGCCTCGCCAAGGCCTTCGGGGCCACCTACCTGGCCGACCCGGGCCGCGGCTACGGGTACGGCATGCACCTGCTGTTGCCCGAGCTGGCCGAGCAGCCCGGGAGTTGGCGCACCCGGGCGCGCGAGCTGTTCGACGGTCAGGGCAGTCTCGGCAACGGCGCGGCCATGCGGGTGGCACCGCTGGGTGCCTGGTTCTCCGCGGACCTCGACGAGGCGGCGGACCAGGCGGCGCTGTCCGCCGAGGTGACCCACGCCCACCCCGAGGGCGTGGCCGGGGCGGTCGCGGTCGCCCTGGCGGCGGCGCTCGCCGCCCGCGGCCGCACCGGGCCCGCGCCCGCCGGCGCCGAGCTGCTGACAGCGGTGGCCGACCGCACCCCCGCCGGCGCCGTCCGCGACGGGCTGCGCGGCGCCGCCGGGCTGCCCGCGGACACCGAGCCCTGGCGGGCGGCCGACCTCCTCGGCAACGGACAGCGGATCACGGCGAGCGACACCGTCCCCTTCGCCCTGTGGTCCGCCGCGCACCATCTGGGCAGCCTGACCGACGCGCTGTGGACCACCGCCGAGGGCCTGGGCGACGTGGACACCACCTGCGCCATCACCGGCGGCGTGGTCGCGGCCCGCACCGGACTGGCGCGGGTGCCGCAGGTCTGGCTGGCCTGCCGCGAGCCGCTGCCGGACTGGGTCGCGCAGGCAGCCGACGAGGTCAGCGCCCCGCGATGACCTCCAGGGCCGGGCGGGGCGGGCGGCCGAGCAGGGCCGCCAGGTCGCCCGGTGCGCCCGGCCCGGCCAGGAAGCCGTGGGCGATCGCGGAGTAGGTGCCCACCACCATCGGCACCTGGAGGTCCGGCGCGCCCAAGGCCGCCACCGCCGTTCGGGCCGCCCCCAGCGCGCCCGGGCGGTACTCCGCGCCGAGCACCTCGGCCACCTCCGCACCGCCCACCGCCCGCTCCCCCACCAGCTCGTACACCTTGCCCGCGTGCGCGGCCGGCTGCAGCGCGACGTTGGCCGCCGCCTCGGCGAGGTCCGCCCGGGCCACCGCCGCCAGCCGTCCGGCGCCGAGCGGCGCGGTGATCACCCCGTCCGGGCCGGGCGCGGCGATCGCGGCCAGCAGTTCCGCGTAGAGCCCGTTGCGCAGCACCGTCCAGCGCAGCGTGGTGGATTCGCGCAGCCGCCGCTCGGTCCAGCGGTGCGCGAGGGCGTAGGGCAGGTGGTCGCCGTCGCCGGAGAGGCTGGTGTAGACGACGTGCTCGACGCCCGCCTGCTCCGCCGCCTCGATCGCCGCGCCGTGCCGGGCGATCACCACGTCGTCCTCGGCGGCGCCGGCCGAGATCAGCAGCAGGGTCGTCACCCCGGCGAAGGCCTCCGCCAGGGTCTCCGGCCGGTCGAAGTCCACCAGCCGGGCGGGCACTTCGGCCGGCGCCCGCTCGGGCGTCCGGCTCCCCGCGACGACGCCCTCGCGTGCGCCGAGCTTCTCCAGCACGAGGGCGCCGAGACCTCCGTTGACACCGGTGACGAGCAGCATGGTTCCCTCCAGGGATGATCGGCCGTTGGCGACGCGACCATCCTCGATAGCCTGGGCGTCCGGCGTAAGGAGGCACTTCCATGTCAGTAGGGCACACCGCGGTAACCACCCCTCGTCCCGTCCTGTGGTGCGAGGACGGCGTGGACTGCGGGATCCGCGACCTGCTGAGCCGGCTGGGCGACAAGTGGTCGGTGCTGGCCGTGGTCGAACTCTCCCAGGGCGTACGGCGGTTCCGTGAGCTGCAGCGGGCGCTGACCGGCATCTCCCAACGGATGTTGACCCTGACGGTGCGCCGGCTGGAGCGCGACGGCCTGGTGTCGCGGACCGTCCACCCGACGGTTCCCCCGCAGGTGGAGTACGAGCTGACGCCGCTCGGGCACAGCCTGACCCACCTGGTGCGGGCGATGGTGGACTGGTCGTACGACCACCACGGCGCGATCGTCGACTCGCGCGCGGCCTGGGACGAGGCCAACCCCGGCTCGGAGATCCGCTAGTGCCATGACCGGCGAGGTCAACGCCGATCCTCCGCGCTACCCGTTCAGGTGAATGCACCGCCCGGCTCTCTTAGTTCGATGACGAGCGATGCTCAAATTGGCATCGCACTCGGGCCTGAGCTGTGACACCACCCCATGATCGTGCGCGAACCGCACGTCCCGTAGCGAGAACGGAACCGCCCCATGGCATTCGCCCTCCGCAAGACTCTCGCCGTCGCCACCCTGGCGCTCACCGCCTCCTTCCTGCCCACCGGTCAGGCGGGGGCCGCCGAGGCCACCCACACCGCCCCGCGCACCCCCGGCGTCTACTGCCTCGCCAACACCTGGCAGAACCCGCACGTCGGCACCAAGCCGTGCAACACCGGCGACCCCGGCCAGCACTGGACCGTCTCGGGCGAACGGATCTCCCTCAGCAACTCGCAGGGCTACTGCCTCGCCAACACCTGGGGCACCCCGACCGTCTCGACGAAGCCGTGCAACCCCAATGACCAGGGGCAGTACTGGACCGTCTCGGGCGAACAGATCTCCCTCACCTTCGCCCCGGGCTACTGCCTCGCCAACACCTGGCAGACCCCGAACGTCGGCACCAAGCCGTGCAACGCCGACGATCCCGGCCAGCACTGGGTGATCTTCAACGACGAGATCAGCCTGGCGCTCGCCTGATCCCTCACAACCGTGCCCACTGCGCGGGAAGTCGGCCCGGCCGACTTCCCGCGCAGTGCCGTGCACCGAAAGTTCGTGGGCTCCGATCTGCGGGTGGATCCGGCGCCGGCCACTCGCACGCGCGAGGAGCCTTCTGCAGGCTCCTCGCCACGTGATTACGGTGGTCAGCGCATGGCAGGTGGAGTTCCTGCCCCCTCTCCTGCGAGGTCGGTTTCCATGAGCCTGAGCATCCGCAACCAGTTCCCCGGTACGGTCACCTCCGTCACCACCGGTGAGGCGATGGCGACGGTGAAGGCCCGTCTGGACGGCGGTCAGGAGATCACGGCGGCCGTCACCGCGGACGCCGTGAAGGACCTCGGACTCGCCGAGGGCGCCGCCGTGCGCGCCATGGTGAAGTCCACGGAGGTCTCGCTCGCGACCGGACCGGTGGCCGGTCTGAGCATCCGCAACCAGATCCCGGGCACGGTGGTCGACGTGGCGGCGGGGGCCGCCATGGCGACGGTGAAGGTGTCCGTCGAAGGCGGTGAGCTGACCGCGGCCATCACCAAGGACGCTGCGATCGAACTCGGCCTGGCGGCCGGCTCGTCGGTCGTCGTGCTCATCAAGTCCACCGAGGTCTCACTCGCCACGGCGTGACCCACCGCGGACGAGACTCCCCTACCGCTCGTACGTCATCTCCGGGAACCGCGCCGAGGGCCCGTCCAGCAGGTGGTCGTCGTGGCCGCGCAGCCAGCGGTCGAAGAAGGAGGCGACGTAGCTGCGGGTGGCCAGCTCGGCGCGGTCGGGGCGGATGTCGCCGATGTCCTCGGCCAGCTTCTCGGGGCTGATCGCGCCCTGGCGGGCGAGCTGCGGGAGCAGGGACTGCGCGTCGGTGTAGGAGCCGTGCCGGGAGCCGTCCATGGTGAGGTCGGCGTGCCAGCCGGTGCTGTGCTGCCACAGGGCGTCCCAGCCGGGCTGCTGGTGGTAGCTGCCGGAGTCCGCGTTCCGCGTGCCCATCAGCAGGAAGGGGCGGTCCAGGCCGTCCTGGGCGACGCTGGGCAGGTGGATGCCGGTCCTGCCGTCCGGGCCGGGGAAGTGCATCTGCCCGTCCAGGTTGATCCCGGCCGCGATCCGCGGGTCGTCGTGCATGGTCTGCAGGGCGGTGAAGCCGCCCGCGGAGTGGCCGACCATGCCGATCCGGTCGAGGTCGAGCGAGTCGGCGAGGCCGGCCGGCAGGCTGCGGTCGCGGCCCAGCCCGGCGAGCCGGTCGAGCACGAAGCGGGTGTCGTCGACGCGGGTCTGGAGCGAGGTGCGCAGCACGGCCCCGATGTCCAGGTCGGGCCGGCCCATCAGTTCGGGGAAGACGGAGGTGGCCAGGTCGCCGCCCGGGAACTGGACCTCGGAGGCCTCCCAGGTGTGGTCGACGGTGACCACGACGTAGCCGCGCGAGGCGAGGTCCTCGACCAGGGCGGTGCCCCAGGTGCGTGGGTCGCCGAGGCCGGGCGAGTACAGCACCACGGGGCGCCTGCCGCCGGGGAGGGCGGGCGCGTCGGCGCGCGCGTGGGTGCGGACGTCGGCCCAGTCGGTGCGGCCGGCGTCGAAGCCGTAGTTCGCCCGGCCGACGCTCCCGGCGCTGCCGAAGTGCGCGGCCGCGGCCGGTTCCATGTAGCGGGCGCGGTCGCCGCCGCCGGCGGGGCGGGCGGTCGGGTACCAGAAACTGATCATCAGCTCGCGGGGCCGCCCGGGCTTCAGCGGGAACTCCCGTTCCTCATCAGTCAGTTGCAGGGCGGTGGTGCCGATCGGGTACGGCCCGGTCGGCCGCGGCAGCCACGCCGTGGCCGACCGCTGACCGCCGGTGTCCTCGGGTGCCGCCAGCGCCCCGGGCGCGCCCGCCAATCCGAGCGCTGCCGACGCTGCCAGCAGTACCGCCGCCACGGCCCGTCCCCGCCTGACCATCACGTCTCCCCTCATCTCCGGTCGACCTCTCCGAATCGACCTGGCATGCGGGAGACAGTACGGGCGCGGACGGGCCGCGGCCGTCATACCGTGGAGCCAACTCACCCCTGGTGCCCAGGTATGACGCCTTCGGGTTACCGGTTCCGGGTCACCGGTACTTCTTGAGCTCCCGGCGGGCCAGCGAGCGCTTGTGCACCTCGTCCGGCCCGTCGGCCAGGCGCAGGCTGCGGACGCCGGCCCAGAGCTGGGCGAGCGGGGTGTCCTGACCGGTGCCGCCGGCGCCGTGGGCCTGGACGGCCTTGTCGAGGATCCACTCGACGGTGATCGGGGTGGCGATCTTGATGGCCTGGATCTCGGTGTGCGCGCCGCGGTTGCCGACGGTGTCCATCAGCCAGGCGGTCTTGAGCACCAGCAGCCGCAACTGCTCGATGCGGACCCGGGATTCGGCGATCCAGTCCTGGATCACGCCCTGCTCGGAGAGCGGACGGCCGAAGGCGACGCGCGCGCTGGTCCGGCGGCACATCAGCTCCAACGCCCGCTCGGCCATGCCGATGGCGCGCATGCAGTGGTGGATGCGGCCGGGGCCGAGCCGGGCCTGGGCGATGGCGAAGCCCGTGCCCTCCTCGCCGATCAGGTTCTCCGCCGGCACCCGGACGTCCTCGAAGAGCACCTCGGCGTGGCCGCCGTGGTCGGAGTCGTCGTAGCCGAAGACCGTCATGCCGCGCTTGAAGGTGACACCCGGGGTGTCGCGCGGGACGAGGATCATGCTCTGCTGACGGTGTGGTTCGGCGTCCGGGTCCGTCTTGCCCATCACGATCAGGATCTTGCAGTCCGGGTTCATCGCCCCGGTGATGTACCACTTGCGGCCGTTGATCACGTACTCGTCACCGTCGCGGACGATCCGGGTGGCGACGTTGGTGGCGTCCGAGGAGGCCACCTCGGGCTCGGTCATCGCGAAGGCGGAACGGATCTCGGCGTCCAGCAGCGGGCGCAGCCAGCGCTCCTTCTGCTCGGCGCTGCCGAACTCCGCGAGCAGCTCCATGTTGCCGGTGTCGGGGGCCGCGCAGTTGAGTGCGGCTGGGGCCAACTGGGGGCTGCGGCCGGTGATTTCGGCGAGCGGCGCGTACTGGAGATTGGTCAGCCCGGCGCCGTGCTCGCCGGGGATGAACAGGTTCCACAGGCCCTGCTTACGGGCCGCTGCCTTCAGATCGGCGATCACCGGCGGAACGACCCAGGCCCCGCGGGCCGGGTCCGCGAGCTGCTCGGCGAGGACGGGCTCGGCCGGGTAGACGTGCTCGTCCATGAAGGCGAGCAGCTGCTCGCGGAGTTCGTTCGTACGGGCGTCGTAGGCGAAGTCCATCAGTTCTCCTTGAGGGTGCTCAGGCCGTGCCGGGCGAGGATCGGGGCCATCTCGCCCGCGCGCTCGAACCCGGCGCCCAGGGTGCGGCCCTGCTGGAAGCGGAAGTAGATGCCCTCGGCGACGGCGGCGAGCTTGAACGAGGCGAAGGCCACGTACCAGTCGAGGTCGGCGGCCTGGCGTCCGGTCAACTCGGCGTAGGAGGAGACGATTTCGTCGGGCCTGGGGAAGCCGGGGGCGGTCATGGCCGAGGGGATGATGCCGCCGCCGACGCCGGCGAGCTCGGTGTACATCACGAGCAGGCCGATGTCGGTGAGCGGGTCCCCGAGGGTGGACATCTCCCAGTCGAGGACGGCGGTGATCGTGTCGTCGTCGTCGACCAGGACGTTGTCCAGCCGGTAGTCGCCGTGCACCAGGGCGGGCGCGGGCGAGGACGGCAGGCGCTCGGCGAGCAGGGCGTGCAGCCGGTCGAGGTCGGGGAGGTCGCGGCTGCGGGAGGCGGCGAGCTGCTTGGACCAGCGGCGCAACTGGCGCTCCAGGTAACCGTCGGGGTGTCCGAAGTCGGCGAGGCCGACGGCGGCCGGGTCGATCCGGTGCAGGGCGGCCAGGGTCTCGACCAGACGGCGGCCGAGCGCGTTGACGCGCTGCTCACCGAGAGCGGCGAGCGTTTCACGGTCCCGGTGGGCGGTGCCGGTGACGTACTCCATGAGGTACCAGGGCGCGCCGAGCACGTCGGTGTCGTGGTCGATCAGCAGCATGCGGGGAACGGGCACCCCGGTGCCGCGCAGGGCGGACATGACGCGGTACTCGCGCCCCATGTCGTGGGCGGTCGCGAGGACGTGCCCGAGCGGGGGACGGCGAAGGACCCAGCGGGACACGCCGTCGCTGAGCACGTACGTCAGGTTGGAGCGACCCCCCTCGATGAGGTCGGCCCGCAGCGGGCCCTGGACGGTGCCGGGCAGCTCGCGGTCCAGGTGGGTGCGGAGGCGAGCCAGGTGCAGGCCCGGCGGGTCGGCGGGGGTCTCGGGCATCGGGCGGCTCCTAGGAGGTCGGTTCCGTCTCGTTGACTAAGCGCTTGCTTAGCATCAAGCCGAAGGAGGCCCCCTGTCAATGCGATGAGCCCCCTGACCAAGCGGTCCGGGGGCTCATCGGCCAGGTCGAAGGTCAGATGTCGCCGAACTCGCCAGCGGCAGTCGCGGCAACGAAGGATCGCCACGCCTCGGCCGGGAAGACGAGCGCCGGCCCTTCCGGGTCCTTCGAGTCACGGACGGGAACGACGCCGGGGAAGTCAGGCGAGACCTCTACGCAGGAACCGCCGTTATCGGAGTGCGACGACTTGAACCAGGAAGCGCGAGACAGGTCTGGGCGGGTCATGGGTCAGAGTTCCTTTCGGGCCTTGTGAATCAGGTCGAGGGTCGCCGCTCTGGTCAGCGCTTCCACCTGCAACCGATCGTAGGCCCTTTCCCACGCCCTGACAGTCCTGTCCTCCCGCACGACAAAGCCGTGATCCGCAGACTCCGTGTAGCCGACCACAGAGCGATCGGCGAACGTCAACAACGTGACGAAGGCACGGAATGGGGCATGCTCGGCCAAGCTGAACGGAGCTACCTGGAAGATCACATGAGGCTTCGTCGCCATCTCTGCCAGGTGATCAAGCTGTGCCCGCATCGTTGCGGCGCCACCCACCGGACGACGGATGCCGCTCTCGTCTATCACCGCGTGGATGACCGGCGGTTCCGCACGCTTCAGCAGCCGCTGCCGCGCGACGAGGAACTTCATTCGCTCCTCAGCTTGATCCTGCGTGCTGCTTCCTCACTGCACAGCCGCTGACTCTCGCGCGGAAGCGTAGGCCCTGGTCTGGAACAGCCCAGGAATGAGATTCGGCTCGAAGATCCTGATCTCCGACGCGCGGGCCTCCTGCCCAGCGTGCTCGGGGAAACCCTCCAGAAACCCTTTCCGCCTCATCCCGACCCACATCAGCTCAAGCGTCTGCCCCGTCCCGAGCGCCTTGTCGGCCGCCCTGACGAAGTCTCGACTAGTGGATTTGCGGCCCGTTTCCACCGCCGAGATATAGCTGTCCGAGTAGCCCATGGCGGCAGCCAGGTCCTGCTGAGTCCACCCCAACACCTCCCGCGAGCTGCGAAGTAGCGCACCGAAGGACTCACGCGGAGACGACGTTGGATCAAGCTCCTTGCGGTTCACAGCACACGCCCAATTCCACTTGAAACACAGGCAAGTTGAACGATTGCCAAGCTTAGCCGACAGTGGGCACCACCGGTAGTCGTATCGCTACAGAGAGGAGCGAGCGGTGAGCTGCCCCATGCCCCCGCAGACCTTGCACCGCCCCCAGGTGGTCATCTACCTCGCCAAGACCAACTCCCGCTTCCCCGAGCGCGAGTTGAGGCTGTGCGAGGCCTACGCCCACGCCTTCCGCTGGGACATCTCGCTGATCGTCGTGGACGACGAAGCCGCCGTGAAGGGGCCCGAGCACCGGCCCATGCTCCAGGCCGCCTTGCAGCGCCTCCTGAACAACCAGGCCGGCGCGATCCTCATCCCCAGCAAGGCCACCATCTCCCCCATCGACGGCGAGTTCAACGAGTTCGCCGAGCGCGTCGAAAAGGCCTCCGGCTTCATCCAGGTGGCGACCCGCCGATGACAACCGACCGCTACACCGCCGTCCCCGCCGACGCCCCGCACGGCGCCTCCTACCAAGCCTGGGTCATCCGCGACCGCAGCACCGACCTCCTCGTCAAGGCCCTCCCCCCGGCCGACGAGCCGCTCCGCTTCTACTCCTACGCCCACGCCCAGTCCTGGATCCGCAAGAACGAACCGCCCCGCACCGCGTACGAGATCCGCCTGATCGACGCCAAGAGCCCGCACTTCCTCCAGCTGGAGTGCTGGGGCCTCTGGGACCTCGACAACCACGAGTACCTGCGCATGCCCGGCTCCTCGCACCGGATCCGGCGTTTCTACACCCTGGCCGGCGCCGAGGCCTTCCGACAGCACCTCAGCCGCCCTCAAACGTAGAGAACTTGTGAGTCAGGCAACCGCACCCGCCCAGATAGTCATCGATTAAGTGTTCTGCTGATCGAACTATGGAGGTACGGGTGCGGAATGCTCGCGGCACGGCCGGTCTGCTGGCAGTGGGGGTCCTCGCGGCCCTCGCCCTGGGCACGGGAGGCCCCGACTCCCAGGACAGACCCACCGCCGCCGGTACCACTCCCGCGAGCCCCGAGCCCAGCCCGACCACCAACGACTCGCCCACCCCCGCCCCCACCCCGACCTGGGACGGCCAGGTCAAGGTCCTCGGTGACGGCTCCACCTCCTACACCGGCCCCCAGCCCAAGCAGCCCACGCCCGAAAAGCTCAAACCGGGCGAGAAGCCGCCGCAGTTCGTCGTCTTCTCCTGGGACGGCGCGCTGGAGGGCGACGAGCACCTGTTCTCCCGCTTCCGCAAGCTCGGCGTGGAGAACAACGCCCAGATGACCTTCTTCCTCAGCGGCCTCTACACCCTGCCCAAGTCCAAGCGCACCCTCTACCACCCGCCCCAGCACGACGCGGGCGCCGCCTCCATCGACTTCGCCACCGACGGCCACATCAAGGACACCCTGGAGCAGCTGCGCCTGGCCTGGCTGGACGGCAACGAGATCGGCACCCACTTCAACGGCCACTTCTGCAAGGCCAAGGGCGGCGGCGAGTGGAGCACCGACGAATGGAAGAGTGAACTCGACCAGTCCGTCTCCTTCGTCACCAACTGGAAGACCAACACCGGCTTCAAGGACCTCCCTCCCCTCCCCTTCGACTACACCAAGGAGTTGGTCGGCGGCCGCGCCCCCTGCCTGGAGGGCCAGAAGACCTTGCTCCCGGCCGAGAAGGCGGCGGGCTTCCGCTACGACGCCAGCTCGCCGGGCGAGTTCCAGGTCTGGCCGGTCAAGAAGGAGGGCATCTGGAACTTCCCGCTGCAGATGCTGCCCTTCCCTGCCAGGTCGACCCAGGGCCTGTCGATGGACTACAACTTCCTCGCCGGCCAGTCCGGGGACAACCTCAACGGCGACCCGAGGAAGTACGCCGCCTGGGAGAAGGAGGCCCGGGAGAGCTACCTCGCCGGCTTCGAGCGGGTCTACAACGGCAGCCGGGCCCCGCTCTTCATCGGCAACCACTTCGAGGACTGGAACGGCGGCATCTACATGCAGGCCATCGAGGACGTGATGAAGAGCGTCTGCAAGCGGGACGGCGTCCGCTGCGTCTCCTTCCGCCAGGTCGCCGACTGGCTGGACGCCCAGGACCCGAAGGTGCTCGACAAGCTGCGCCAACTGGACCCGGGGCAGCCGGGTGACTGGTCACGCCTGGTCAAGTGACCGGTCCCGGGCGGCTGCGGGCTCCGCAGCCGCCCGGGAGACTACGGTTGCGGCACTCGACGGCCGACCCCTCAACGGTCGCCGGTAACTCGCACCGCACGGGTCACACCACTGGCTGTACAGGTCCCGTTGGGGACTGGCCGGTCGTGTTCGGGCTGCTCGGGGACGAGCCGCCCATGTTCGGACCGGTCGTGTTCGGGCTGCTCGGAGACGAGCCGCCCATGTTCGGACCGGTCGTGTTCGGGCTGCTCGGAGACGAGCCGCCCATGTTCGGACCGGTCGTATTCGGGCTATGAGCGCACGAACCGCAGCCCGGAGATGGCTTCTCCGCCGGCCCCTGATAGTACGGGTTCTCGGGAATGATCTGTTCAGGCTGGGGGAGGGCGGGTCCGACCTTACCGCTCAGGAGATTGTTTATTTCATGAGTGTATCCGTCTTTTGTCCCCTGCAATACCCCTCTTTGATAGTTGTAGCTCGGGTCATCGCCTCGCACCGCGGGGTACTTCGAAAATGCGCGACTCATTTGGCCGTGCTGGAAGTCGGCATGGGCCGTCTGCTGGCCGAGTTTCAAGCCAACCTCATAGCCAGCGTCATAGCTATTCGGTTGAGGCGATTGCTCGACGTACTGAGGGGCACTTAGCGTGGCCGGAGCAGCGTCCGCAAGGGCCGTTCCACTGCTTCCCAGAAGCGTCACAACCCCCATCAGGGCGGCGGCGGTCAGACCGCCTGCCCGCCGCATTCCTGGGTGCCGTATAGGCTTGCCGTTCATTTCAGATACCGTATCCGTTGATCCTTCTATCTTTTCTCTCTCTTGCTCACTACCAACGGTAGCCCGAATTCATCGACACCAACAGGGCTGGACGGCCCGCCTAGCTTTGAGCGGACGGGTCCGCGCCCGCACTTTCGGATTAAAGCTGAAATATCTGCCGGCGGCGCCTGACGACAGTGGTGCCCGGCGCTGACGGTGCGCTTCAAGGGCGGGCTGGCTGGCCGGCCGCCTTCATGTACGAGGTCCAGATCCGCGTCGGCAGTTCGGAGTCCGGGGTGTCCGGGGATGCCCCGCCGACGCCCTCCAGGGAGAGCAGCTTCATGTCCTTCAGGTCCGCCCGGAACACCGTGACCGCCGTGGCCAGCTGCCCGTTGTAGCCGACCGACCACCCCGCCGTACGGTCCACCGTGGTGCCGGGCTTCGCCGCCACATCCGGCCCGGCCTCCGCCGCCGCCCGCGCGCTCCCGCCGCGGACCGCCCCCTTGAGCGCCGCGTCCACCTCCCCCGCGGCCGCCGCGCTCAACGCCTGGACGGCGGAAGGCAGCCGCAGCGTGACCGGCTCGCCGTTGCGGGTGATCCGCAGGACCGAGTAGGGGTCGGTGCGGCTGCCTCCGGCCGCGAAGGCGGCGTAGGCGTCGGCGGCCCTGATCGCGCTGGGTGTGGAGTTCCCGATGCCGAAGGCGGGCACCAACTCGCCCATGCTGCTCGGCAGCAGGCCCAGGTCCGCGGCGGTCTGCTGCACCTTGTCCAGGCCGACGTCCATGGCGAGCTGCATCATCGGCCCGTTGACGGACTGCTCGACGGAGCTCCGCAGGCTCGTCGGACCCCAGCTGCGCTTGCCGTCGTTGGCGGTCTTCACGATCTTCCCGTCCCGCCCCCAGTACGGGCCCTCCGGGGTCATCACGTTCACCCCGTTGTCGCCGTCGTAGCTGGTGGTGGGCGCCACCGGGGTGCGGCTGCCGCCCCGCTCGCGCTGCACGCCCTGGCTGAGTCCGGCGGCGTACACCAGCGGGGTGAAGGCCGAACCGATCGGCACCGTCGAGGTGTTGGCGTTGTTGAAGCCCTGCTTCCGGTAGTCGGGGCCGCCGTAGAGCGCGACGACCCGCCCGTCCAGGGCCACCGAGGCGGCGCCGACCTTCAGCAGCTTGTCGGCCTCCCGGCCGCCCGGGTCGATGCCCTTGGTGGCCTCCCGCACCGCCGCGGCCAGGGCGTCGACCTTCGGCTTCTCGAAGGTGGTGTGGATCTGGTAGCCGCCGAGGTCGAACTGGGCCTGGGTGATGTCGCTGTGGCCCTCCACGTACGTCCTGGCCATGTCCACCAGGTACCCGACCTGGCCGCTCAGCCCCGCCGCCTTCGGCTGCGGCAGTGGCTCGGGGAACACCGTGTAGCCGGCACGTTCGGCGGCGGAGAGCTTGCCGACCTCCACCATCCGGTCCAGGATCCAGGACCACCGTTCCTCGGCCCGCTGGTGGTTGTCCGCGCCGAGCGCCGGATCGTACTGCCCGGCGCCCTTCAACAGGGCCGCCAGGAAGGCCCCTTCGCTCGGGTTCAGCTGCGAGACGTCCTTGCCGTAGTACGCCGCCGCGGCCCGCTCGATGCCGTAACTGCCGCGCCCGAACCAACTGGTGTTCAGGTAGCCGGCCAGGATGTCCCGCTTGCTCATCCGCTGGTCCAGCTTGATCGCGATGACGACCTCGCTGAGCTTGCGGGACACGTCCTGACGCTGGTTCAGGTAAGCGTTCTTGACGTACTGCTGGGTGATGGTCGAGCCGCCCTGGGTGTCGCCGCCCGTGGCCATCGAGTAGATCGCCCGGCCGATGCCCTTGAGGGAGATCCCCGCATCCGAGTAGAACGTCTCGTTCTCGGCGGACAGCACCGCCCACTGCACCGACTCCGGGACCTGGTCGAGCGGCACCTCCTGACGGTTGGTCTCACCGACCCGGGCCATCTCGGTGCCGTCCGCCCAGTAGTAGACGTTGTTCTGCTGGGTGGCGAAGGCGTTCAGGTCCTCCGGCACCTGCGTGGTCGCGTAGAACCAGGCCGCCAGGCCCGTCAGTGCCACCGCCCCGGTGCCGGACACCAGGAGCAGCTGCCGCCAGGACGGAAGCCAGCGGCGGACCCCGCGCCGTCCTCTGCGCGGATAGTCGATCCGCCGCAGCGGACGCCATCGCCGGCGCCCGGGCTTCTCCTCCTCGGCTTCCCCACCCTGGTGTGCACGCATCCGGTCTCCGATCTCGTGGGACAGACCCCCCACTCGGATAGACGCGTTTCAGGCCGTCCCACGACAGCACGAAACCGGTGTGATCATGGTCATATCGCGTAGGGCCGTCCCACGGACCGCCTACGGACCGCCCCTAGGAGAGCCGTACGCCGCGCCGCCGCCGACGGCGCCCGACCTCACGACCGCTCCCCGCGACCGCCAGAATGGCGGCATGAGGTTGATCCACACGCTGCTCGGCGTGCTCGTCCTGCTGATCGTCGTCGGCAGCATCCTGCGCACCCTGGTCGTCCCGCGCGGGCTCTACTCGGCCCTGGTCTACCGGCTCTGGGCGGTACTGCGCACCGCGCTTCGGCTCTGGGCCGCGCCGTTCGGCACCTACCGGGCCCAGGACCGCGCACTGACCTGGCTGGCGCCGCTGGTGCTGCTCGGGATGCTCACGGTGTGGCTCAGCGGGATGCTGCTCGCCTACACGCTGCTGCTGCACGGCACGTCCGAACTCACCTGGTCGATCTCGATCCGGGAGGCCGGATCCAGCCTCTTCACCCTCGGCTATGCCAGCGGCGAGCGGCTGCAGCTGTCCGCGCTCGACTTCATGGCCGCGGCCAGCGGGCCGCTGGTGATCGCCCTGCAGATCGCCTACCTGCCGACCCTCTACGCCGCCTACCAGCGCCGCGAGACCGAGGTGACGCTGTTGCAGTCCCGGGCCGGCGAGCCCGCCTGGGGCCCGGAACTGCTGGCCCGCCAGTCCCTGGTGGACACCGAGACGGCGCTCCCCCAGCTCTACCGGGACTGGGAGCGGCTGGCCGCCGACATCGGCGAGAGCCACTCCAACTACCCGGTGCTGCTCTCCTTCCGCTCCCCCCAGCCCAACCGCAGCTGGGTGGTCGGCCTGATCGCGGTGATGGACGCCGCCGCCCTCCACCTCGCGCTCTGCCCGCGCTCCGCCCCCGCCGAGGCCCGGCTGGTGATCCGGGCCGGCTTCACCGCGATGCGCGACATCGCCCGCGCGCTGCGCATCGACTTCGACCCGGACCCGGACCCGGAGACCGCGATCCGCCTCACCTACGCCGAGTACCTGGGCGCGGTCGCGATGGTCACCGCCGCCGGCTTCCCCCGCGAACGCCCGGTCGAGGACGCCTGGCGGCACTTCAACGGCTGGCGGGTCAACTACGAGGCCCTGGCCTACGAACTGGCCCGCCGCAGCGACGCCGTCCCCGCCCTGTGGACCGGCCCCCGCGACTTCCACGCCCCGGTCATCCCCCCGGCCCGCCCCACCGATCGCCGCCCGGACGCCGCCAGGCCCACCCTGCCGCCGGCCTGACGGGCCGGGTCGTCGCCGCCGACGGGCCGGGGTTCCACCGTCCGGCCCGGGAGCGGCCTCAGACCGTCACCGGGCCGCCGTCGGCCAGTGAGCGTTCCGCGCCGGCCAGGATCTCGACCACCCGCAGTCCGAAGTCCGCCCCGCAGGGGTGCGGCTCGCCGGAGGCGGCGGCGGACTGCAGGGCGTCCAGGGCGCGGTGCAGGGCGACCGTCGGGCCCTCGCCGCGCTCGGGCAGGTGCGCGACGCCGTGCTCGCCGCGCAGCTCCATCGCGACGCCGCCGCCCGCCATCGGGGCGGTCAGGCTGAGCGCGAGGGTGCTGGAGGCGCCGCCGGCGTGCCGCAGCACCAGGTGGACGGTGTCCAGCGGCCCGGCGACCGCCGTGACCTCCGTCGCGTCGCCCAGCACCGGCAGCAGGACGGACAGCGCGTGCGGGCCGACGTCCCACAGCGAGCCCTTCTCCCGGCGCCACGGCGAGGCCGCGTACGGGCTGGTGCTGCCCGGGGCGAACACCGAGCCGAGCCAGTCCGAGCGGCCGGTGAACCAGCCGCCCAGCTCGGTCTGGCGCTCGATCCACGGGATCTGCTCGCCGCCGAAGCGCACCGTGAAGAAGACCACCGAGGCCACCTCGTGCTCGCGCACCGCCTCGGCCACCGCCCGGGCGTCCGGCACGGTGAACGCGACCGGCTTGTCCAGCAGCAGGTGGCAGCCGGCCTCGGCGGCCCGCACCGCCAGGCCGGCCTGGACGGACGGGGGCAGCGCGATGGAGACCGCGTCCACCTCGGCGAGCAGCCGGTCGAGGTCGGCGTACCCGGGCACGCCGTGCGCCGCGCCCAGCGCCTCGGCGGCCTCCGCCCGGCGGCCCCAGACGCCGGTGAACTCCAGCCCGGGGTGCTCGGCCAGTACGGGCGCGTGCACCCGCTCAGCCCAGGTGCCGGTGCCCAGCAGTCCGATCCGCACGATGTCTCCGTTCGTTCTGATTCTCGTTCAGCCCTGCACGCGGGTGTTCGGCCCCGCACGCGGGCGGTCAGCCCTGCACGCGGGCCAGCGTGAAGCCGTCGTAGCCCTTGCTGCCGACCGTCTGCACCGAGGTCGCGGTGACTCTCGGCTCGGCCGCGATCAGCTCGTGCAGGGCGCGGGTGGCGACGACCGCCGGGTCGGTGCTGGCGGCGTCGGCGATCGCACCGCCGCGCACCACGTTGTCGACGATGATCAGCGAGCCCGGCCGGGTCAGCTGGAGGGCCCGGCGGAAGTACTCGGGGTTGCTCGGCTTGTCCGCGTCGATGAAGACCAGGTCGAAGGGCTCCTCGCCCTGCTCGACCAGCACGGCCAGCGAGTCGGCGGCCCTGCCGAGCCGCACCTCGGCGACCTTCTCCAGCCCGGCGCGGGCCAGGTTGCCGCGCGCCACCTCGGCGTGCTCGGGGTCGAGCTCCAGGGAGATCAGCGTGCCGTCCGCGGGCAGCGCCCGGGCCAGCCAGATCGTGCTGTAGCCGCCGAGCGTGCCGACTTCCAGGATCCGGCGCGCGCCCTGGGCCAGCGCCAGCAGGTGCAGCAGCTTGCCCTGGTTGGGGGCCACCGCGATGCGCGGGAGCCCGGCCGCGTCGGCGGCGGCGGTCGCGGCCTCCAGCACCGGGTCGTGCCCGACCAGTTGCTCGGAGAAGTAGGCGTCCACGGCGTCCCACGTGGACTGCTGCGTCGGCTGCGTCGGCTGCGTCGGCTGCGTCATCGGGCCCTCCAGTGGTGCAAGATCGGCAGGTTCCCGCCGATGCTAACCCGGGGGCCCGACATCGCCGGGACGACGTCCGACTACGTTCCGTTACTCCGCGACGGGAGCCTTGACGGCCTGCGCGGCCTTGGCCGCCTCCTCCGCCTCGATCCTGGCGTGGGTCTTGGCGGCCCGGCGCTTCATCACCCAGGCCGAGGTGGCGCCGACCAGGACCGCCGCCGCCAGGCCCGCCCAGGAGAACCGGGAGAGCCACGGCTCGATGGCCTTGCCCACCTTGAAGACCAGCAGCGTCGTACCGCCGGCCCAGATCACGCCGCCCAGCACGTTGGCGATCAGGAACTTCCAGTACGGCATCTTCAGCGCGCCCGCCAGCGGACCGGCGAAGATGCGCAGCAGGGCGATGAAGCGGCCGAAGAAGACCGCCCACATGCCCCACTTGTGGAAGGAGCGCTCGGCGGTGGCCAGGTGCGAAGGCCCGAAGTGCTTGGGGAACTTGCGTCCCAGCTTCTCGAAGAGCGGCTTGCCCCCCTTGCGGCCGATCGAGTAGCCGATCGAGTCGCCGATGATCGCGCCCGCGATCGCACAGGCCGCGATCCCCCACGGGCTCACCACGCCCTTGACCGCCATCAGGGACGCCGTGACGAGCGCGATCTCGCCGGGCAGCGGGATGCCCAGCGATTCGATCCCGATGATCAGGCCGATCAGGGCGTACACCGCGGTCGGTGGAACGCTCTCGATCCAGGCGTCGATGTGCAAGGCCAGTACCTCCGTGGCAGGTCGGGACCGGTCCCGGCCCTCACAGGAGCCGCTTGCCGTCCCGGCGGTTGTCCGATGGCGGCACCAGGCCGCTCCCCCGAGTCCTCCTCGGGCGCAGCCTAACGTGCCGGGCGGCCCGTCCCCCCGACCGATCACCAGTCGTTAGGACGTACGTCCCGAGGCCATGGTTCCAGTCTGACCAGCGTTTCTTCAAGATTCGGCAAAACGCAGCGCGACCACCGACGGCCGCTGCTTGATCCAGCGCGCGACCGGCAGCAGGGCGCGCACCAGTCCGCGCCCGCCCTCCGGGTACACCTCGCGCACCCCGGTGACCGCCGGGTGCGCCCCGGCCAGCTTGCCGAGCTCGTCCGCGTCCATGCCGAAGGGCATCGGCGGCGCCTGGTAGTACCGGTCCCGCAGCTTGCCCCGGACGGCCCGCTCGCTGAACCAGCGCGGCACCGCGTCCAGCACCATCGAGGCGCCCGGGAACCGCTCGGCACAGGCCGCGATCAGCTCCCGCACCTCGCTCGGCTTCAGGTACATCAGCAGCCCCTCGGTGTTGATCAGTACACCGAGGCCCGGATCCACCTCGTCCATCCAGCGCGGGTCGGTGGCCGAGCAGGCGAGGATCCGGCGCCGTCCGTCCGGCGGGAGCAGCCGCTCCCGAAGCCCCGCCGTCTCCGGCAGGTCCACCGACAGCCAGTTGGCCCGCCCGTTGTCCACCCGCCAGGACTGGGTCTCCAGCCCGTCCCCCAGCCCGACCACGGTGCCTCGCGGGTTCCGGGCCAGGAAGTCCGCGACCTCCCGGTCGAAGCAGGCCGCCCGCAGCCCCTGCAGCTGGCTGATCAGCGCGCGCTGCCCGAACCGCTCCGCGAAGGGGAAGTCGATCCGGTCCACCAGCTCGACCGCCACCGGGTCCGGCAGCACGGTGTCCGGCCGCCGGGCCTCGACCGCCCGGTGCCACAGCGTCCACAGCGCCGTCTCCGGCACCTGCCCCAACTCGGGCCGCTCCCCGCCGCTCATCGCTCACTCCCTCGGACGTGCACCACACTCCGGCATGAACCCGCCGATTCTGACACCCCGGGCGCGGCTGGACACGGGCCGACGCGTGGCTCGGCCCGTGCCTCGCCCGTGCCTCAGCCGATACTGAAGGCGCCGTCCGGCGGGGGTGGGGAGTCGGTGGCGTCCGCGTCCGTGACCGGGGCGGTACGACCGACCAGGGCGGAGAGGTCCTCGCCCTCGGTGAGGCGGGCCGGGAAGATGTCGCCCGCCAGCAGTCGGCTCAACTCCGTCACCGGCAGCGGCGCCGCCGAACCGGCCAGCAGGATGTTGCCGTACCGACGCCCGCGCAGCACCGGGGCCTCCGCGACCAGGCAGACGTACGGGAACACCGCCCGCACCGTCGCCGCCTGCGCCCTGGCGAAGGCCAGCGGCGGACCGTCCGCCAGGTTGGCGGCGTAGCAGCCGCCCTCGCGCAGCGCGCTCGCAGCCAGCCGCAGGAACTCCACCGAGGTCAGGTGCGCCGGGGTACGGGAACCGTGGAAGACGTCCGCGATCACCAGGTCCTGGCTGCCCGCCGACGTCGCGGCCAGCGCCTCCCGGGCGTCGCCGACCGTCGCGGTGATGTCCGCCCCGGGCCCCTGCCAGGGCAGGTGCTCGGCGACCAGCTCCAGCAGCGGCCCGTCCACCTCCACCACCCGCTGCCGCGAACCGGGCCGGGTCGCGGCCAGGTAGCGCGGCAGCGTCAGCGCGCCCCCGCCGAGGTGCAGCACGTCCAGCGGCCGCCCGGCGGGCGCGAGGGCGTCGGCGAGGTGGCCGAGCCTGCGGGTGTACTCGAACTCCAGGTGCGTCGGATCGGCGAGGTCGACGTACGACTGCGGAGTGCCGTCCAGGGTGAGCAGCCAGCCGCCGTCCCGGTCGATGTCCGGCATCAGCTTGGCGAAGCCGAGGTCGGTCCGCCGCCCGACCGGCACGGGCTCCTCCGTCACCTTTGATCTCCTAGGATGCCCCGGCCTTCAGGCCGGGGAGATGGGGGTCCCCCCGCCCGGAGGATGGGGGAAGGTCCTTGGCTCGGAGCCGCGAAGCGGCGGAGTGGTCTTCGGAGGTTCTGGCGTGAGCCGTTGTCAGTGCCTGTCGGTAGGTTGATCGTGTGCACCTGAGGTACTCCTATCGCATCTACCCGACGGCGGGTCAGCGTTCCGCGCTGGCCCGGACGTTCGGGTGTGCCCGAGTGGTGTACAACGACGCTCTCGCGACGCGGATGGAAGCCCGCAAGGCCGGGCGGCCGTACCCCAAGAGCGCGGATCTTCAGAAGCTGGTGATCACGGCGGCGGAGAAGACCCCCGAACGCGCGTGGCTCGCCTCGGTCGGGGTGGACCCGCTGATCCAGTCCCTCCGGGACCTGGATACCGCCTACCGGAACTTCTTCGACTCGGTGTCCGGCAAGCGGCAGGGCCGGCCGGTCGGGCTGCCTCGGTTCAAGTCGAAGCGTGATGCCCGGCAGTCGCTCCGCTTTACCCGCAACGGGTTCCGGATCCGCTCGAACGGCAAGCTGAACCTGGCGAAGATCGGTGATGTGCGGGTGAAGTGGTCGCGGGCACTGCCCGCCGCCCCGTCGTCCGTGACGATCGTCCTGGACCCGTCCGGCCGCTACCACGCCAGCTTCGTCGTGGACGTGGCCCCGGACGTGCTGCCCGAGGTCGATG